>JADGDQ010000056.1:1155-15718 GCA_016744805.1 Sulfurovaceae bacterium | reverse complement strand
TAATTAATAATTAATTAACATTTAAATTGATAAAATAATTATAAAAAAATAGGATAAGTGAAACTTATGCAAAATAAAGCTAATGAAAAAGACAATGAATTAATAAAAATACTTACAAACACTATGGATCAAATCTCCGAAGCATTAAATCAGAGGGAAATTTATCGTATTATTGAGAATCTATTAATTGACTTAACTGGTTCAGAATTTGCAACCTTTTTAGTCTTTGATAACAAAAAACAATTACTCTATACTAAAAAAGAGATAGACTTTATATTTCCAATGATTAACCCTGAAGGATTAATTGGGCAAAGTTTTCTTACCAAGAAACCTGCTATTTATAATCATATTGCAAGTGAAAAGCTCTATCTATCTCATATGGATAATCCAGAAAACATACGATTGCGTTCTCAACTTCTTGTTCCTATTTTAGAAGATGATAATCTTATTGCTATAGTCCGTCTTTCCCGTTCTATATATATTACTCAACATTATACTATCAAAGAGATTGATATTGTAGAAACACTTTTTTCTTTCTTGGCTGAAGTAATACAAAAAATTGTATTTAATGAAGATAATGATACAGATACAGAGTATGATATTAATGCTAATCCTAGACAAATAGGTCAAGAGATAACAGAGATAAATCAATATCGTAATGACAATAATGAAATAAGCTCTACTATGCTATTTTTATCTAATACAGTGCATGATATTCGTACACCAGCAAATAGTCTTTACGGATTTCTTGAAGTACTAGAGACACAGGTTGAAGATGAAAGACTCAAGGAGTTTATAGAAAATGCCAAAGAGAGTGCATCTTTTATCAATAAACTTACCGACTCTATACTGCAACAAGTAAAAGATAAACATGAGATACAATCATCAAGATCAGAAATAGTCAATACTATCAAGTTTTTCTCTCAGATAGGTGATCTTTTTTCTGCTAATATGTGTAAAAAAGAGATCTATTATCTTATCTATATATGTCCTGATATTCCTAAAGAGATACTTATTGATAAATTAAAAGTCAAAAGAATTATTATTAACTTAATAGGGAATGCCTATAAGTTTACACCTGCTAAAGAACATATCTATTTTGAAATAAAATGTAGTCCTGAAAAAGAACAATTAGAGATATCTATTAGGGATACTGGTTTAGGTATTGATAAAAGTCGTCAAAAAGCAATATTTAACTCTTTTGAACAGGCTCAAGAAGATACAAGCGAACATTTTGGTGGTACAGGCTTAGGGCTAGCTATATCTTCTAAATATGTAAAAGATCTTGGTGGTACTTTGGAACTAGACAGCGAACTAGACAAAGGAAGTAATTTCCATTTTAATCTCCCACTCAATATTGTTACTGCTGAACCTTCTCAAGAAGAAATTATTGGTTTTGATAAAAAAATTACTCTATTAACAGATAATAAGTTATGTATCAATGCAGATAATATCAAATATTATCTTATGAGACTAGGAATTAATAACGAAAATATCCTAATTAGCAATAAAATAGATAAGGATACTACACATCTTTTTTGTTTCCAACATAAAATCTCTGATGAAATACTCCAAACCGTCCAAGAGAATGCTATTAAACTAATATTAATTGAAGAGAAGCTTTTTTCTTTGAGCAAAAATAAAGAGTATAAAGATATAACTATTATTTCAGAAAATACCTATTATGGAGAGAAAGTCCATAGTGCAGTATTTACAGGAAAAAAAATCAAAATACTTCTTGCTGATGATAGTAAAATCAATCTTATTTTACTTCGTGCTATGCTAGAGACAGAGTATTGTGATATAGATATAGCAAGAGATGGGCTAGAAGGATTAGAAAAATTAAAATATGCCTACAAAGAAGAAAAGCATCCTTATGATATGATATTTCTGGATGAGCATATGCCCAATATGTCAGGTTCTCATCTTCTTGAAGAGTTTAGAAAAATAGAGCAAAAAGAGAATCTCATACCTATATTTGCTGTCTCTGTAAGTGGAGATCCTGATATTAGTAATCAAAGCATAGACCTCTACAACTTTATGATGAATAAACCATTTAAAAAACAGGATGTAAGAGATGCGGTGAGTGCATTAAAAAAGACCTATGATATTAGTTAGGTCTTAGTAGTATCTCTCTTACATCTTCATAACTTTCAGTTTGACAAAGTATTTCTATTTTATTTGTTGGAATACTCTCTACTACTACAATCACACCTAGTGAATAAGAAAGAGCTTCAAGTTTTTGACGGAGTACTAATTCTGCATCAAAGCTAGGTGGATTATATATAAGTTCTCTTACACTCTTATAACTGCTTTGCATCAATTGGTTATAATACTCTAAAGAGATAAATCGTACCTCATCACGATTCATATAGCTAACATTATCTATCTGCATATCTATTTTGCCACGGCTATACTCACCTTTTAGGCTAGAGTATGGTAAAAAGTGTGCTGAGACAACCTCTTTTCTAACTCTAACTAAACCCATAAGCAATCGCCAATTTAGAAATCTCTGTTTTATAATTTTGTGTGAGATATTCTCTTCTTCGTACTCTGCTCTTTTGGTATATAACTCCAAACGGTACTCTATAGATTGTGGCTGTATCTGAGCAGAAATAGGTGACATAAGCTCATCTGCTAATCTTTTTTGCTCTTGCCTTTGCATAGTTAATCCATAAAGACAACCACAATAATTTTGACGATACAAAGCATCTTTTTTGGCTAATATATTTTGTTCTTGTGTTCCTGATGCTTTGCGATAATCAGGAGCTACAAAACTAATCCCATATTGAGATGCCAAAAGGTCTCCTGCTTTTTTGAGTTGATGTAGAGACTTTTTGGGACTAGTAAGAAGTGTAGAGGTAAAAGTCACTTCTCCTATCTCTTTGGCTTTTTGTGCAGAGACCGCAAACCGTTTGTCAAAGCAGACAGCACACCTAGCACCTTTCTCTGGCTCTTTTTCTAATCCTCGTACGGCATTAATCCAAGAGAGAGTATCGTACTCTCCTTCTATAAGCTCAATACCTAACATCTTACAGCTTCGTTGCACATCTAAGAGACGCAGTTGGTACTCACTATAAGGGTGAATATTAGGGTCATAAAAAAACCCTATAAGTGTCTCTTGGGGATATTCAATCTGGAGTTTTTGTAAAAAATAGTGACTATCTACCGCACAGCATATATGCACTAACATTGAGCATTTCCCAAAATTATCTCTGCTACATTACGGCTACTCCCATGTGCTAAATACTCTTTTAACTCTTTGGCTTTTGTAGCAAATATATCACGATTGGTAGTAGAGTATTCATCTACTAAATTATCTACAGTTACTTCCTCTTGCAGGAGTTCTTTATGGAGCGTTGTATTATTAAATTGGGTTAAAATAATATTTGCCAAACCTACCTGTTTGATTTTGAGTATTTTAGTACCTATAAAAAAGTCTATTTTTTTGGCAATATAATTGAGTGTAAAAGGTGTGCCAATAAGTGCTGATTCAAGTGTGGCTGTACCACTGCATATATAGGCAAAGTCTGCTCTATAGAGAGCGGTATGTGTCTCTTTGACTACTTCAAAAGCATCTATATCTCCATAGAGTAAGGCTATCTGTTCATCACTAAAAGAAGAGGGGATAATAAGGAGTGCTTTATGCTCTTGAAGGCGTTTGCGAACTTGGCGATAAAAAGGCATAAGTTTTGTAATTTCACCTCTTCTACTCCCTGGAAGATAGGCGATAGTCTCTATCTCTTTTTTGGGGGATACCTCCTCTTTGTAGAGTTGTATCTCATCAAGAAGTGGATGACCCACATACTGTGCTTTGCGTGAATACATAGCCGTCTCAAATGGCAAAATACCCAAAAGATGGTCACAGTACTTCTCTAGTTTTTTGACTCTTTTGGGTCTACTTGCCCATACTTGTGGGAGTATATAGTAGATAATCTCTTTGTCTGGATAGGCAGTTTTGAGTTTTTTGGCAAGAGGCAGATTGAATCCTGAACTATCCATAAGCAGTATCTTATCTACATCTTTTGCCATAGCGACCATTTCATCTGCTAATTTGAGAAACCATCGTAATTTTTTGATAGCATCAACAACTCCCATAATAGCTACTTGGCTAATATCATAATGGGGTGTTCCTAGTCTATTATCAAATATCCCTACAAGCTCTATCTCTTCGTCTATACACTCTAATACTTCTTTAAGATGCAAATTTGAAGATGGCTCTAACGCAGATACAAGTAATCTCATACTATTTTATCCGACATGCTGTACCAATCTCTTGGATAATCATTATTTTGTGCTTCTCACAGTTCCCTGTTTGTCTAATATTTAAAATTGCAGGATAAGTCTCTTTGGCTTTTACCCCTAAAGGAGCTACTATAACAAATGATTCTTTATAGACTCTTCTTTTACCTGTATTCTCTTCAATAGTAAAAGATATAGAAGCATTCTTATCTTCTATTTTTGTAATCTTTGCAAAACCAAAAACTTTTTGATACCTACACTCTTGGGAAAAAAGAGTACTTGTAATTATAAGCATACAAACAGAGATATTTTTAATCATCATAGAAAGAGACCTTTTTAGAAGTTTTCATGTCTTTATGGATTATTTTAGCACTTTTTGGCTAATATCCACCTATTAAATTATAATTAAATATTAAAGGCAAATTTTGGAAGATATACTTAATTCTTTAGCAACTTATGGTTATGTAATAGTTGCTTTGTACTCATTTGGTGGAGGAATGCTAGCATTAGCAGGTGCAGGAGTTCTTGCATCTATGGGTAAAATGGATATTGGCATGGCCATTGCTATAGCAACTATCTTTAATTTTATTGGTGATTCCTTTTTATTTTATATGGGACAGAATAATAAACAAGAGGTTAGAGGCTACCTTGCCAAGTTCAAAGGACGAATCCATGCACGAACTACTCTTATGATGAGAAAATATGGCTGGGCTGTTGTATTTTTGCAAAAATATCTTTATGGAGTTAAAACACTTGTGCCTATTATTATGGGTTTAAGTAAATATGATTTTAAGAAATTTATTATTTTAAATATATTTGCCTCTATTGTTTGGGGATTAGTAGTAGGACTTGTAAGTTATTACTTCTCTGCTGGTGTTCAAGAGTGGATGAGTTCATGATTGTAGGGATTGAAGGGTTTGTAGAAAAAAGAGAACCAACAAGCGTACATCTTAATGTCAATGGATTAATATATGAAGTCCATGTCTCTATTAATACCTCTAACAGTATAGAAAAAAAAGAGATCAAACTATTAACCACACATATTATCCGCGAAGATGCACAGCTTCTTTTTGGATTTAAAGAGAGTAATGAAAAAAAGATGTTTGATACACTTATCAAAATCAATGGAGTAGGACCTAAAGTAGCCTTAGCAGTCTGTTCTACATTCTCACCTGAGACCTTTTCACGAGTTATTACTACTAAAGATATTTCAATGCTCAAGAAAGTTCCGGGAATAGGACCCAAAAGTGCTAGTCGTATATTAGTAGAGTTAGCAGACTTTATAGTTGATGGAACAGAAAACCCAAATAGTATGGCTAGAAGCGAAGCAACTTTAGCATTAGAGAGTCTTGGGTTTAAAAGAGATGCTATTGATAGAGCATTAAGTGGAGCAAGTGGAGATACCCCTACTCTCGTCAAAGAGGGACTCAAAAAACTACAAAGGCTATAATCTCTCTTAATTATTCTTACAAATCTAAACTTTCTTCTTTGATTTTGTACTCTTTCAAGAAGAAAGGATCACTCACGCCTATAATCCTTGCCATTTTTTTATTAATAAAACGATATGAGAGTATATATGTAGCACTTTTAGCACCTTTTGGTAGAGTAAAAGTGTATTGCTGAGTACTCTTTGGTGCAATTCTTGTATCTTTGACTTTGATTGTTGCCATAAAAGGAAGTGTTGCTTTACCTTTTTTATCATGCCATAGTGCACCTAAAACCTCTAATTGTTTTTGATTTATTTTTTTATTATCTTTATTATAAAACTGTACTATAATAACAATTTCTCTAAGACCGTATCCTGTAGGTATGGAATGTGGAGAGTTATTACTTAACTCTATTATAAGGTTTTGTTCCTCTTTATAACTTTTTATATCTATATTGTCTTGCAAGATAGTACTGTTATCTACACTTGAGAAACGGTGGTCTCTCACCATTCTTACTTTTGGTTTCTCTCCAGCTTTTGAGTAATTTGATGCAACTCCCTTCTTTTTTTTACTCATGTGACAAGATTTACACCCTTCATCACTTTGAATACTATCATACTCTTTTCCTGTAGAATATACCTCAATACCCTGTTCATTATTATGGCTATAATGACAAGTAAAGCATAGAGTGGCGGAGTCATTGGCAAAATGTGCTTTGTATTGTGTTTTATGATAGGGTGATTTTGTATCTTCAAAAGGACCAAACATTGTCCCTTGTACACCAAACTTAACCCCGTCCAAGCCTTGTGAGCCTATCTCTTTGTCTAAATGTATTTCATCTATATTATGACATACCACACAATTTATACCATGTTTCATCTGTTCATTATTGAGTATATCTCTAAACTCTTTTTTTATACTATCAACCCCTAATGCTAAGAGTATTTTTTCATCATCTTTTATACTTGTTTTGGAAATTCTTGGATTATGACACTTTGCACATTTGATTTTAATTTCATCAAAAATAAGTTTTGGATTTTTTAGAACCATATATTCTAGTGATTTTTTATATAAATCATTTTTGCTAAAGTGAGAATTGGAATGTCTTGATGTCTCCCAATGCTTTGATATATCCTGATGACATGCTTCGCAGTTTTTATTTGATACCCATTTTTTATCTAGTTCAGACTCTAATGAGCTTAGTAGTAAAAAAAATAAAATAAAATATTTCATAGTAATCCTTCACTTAATATATTAAATTCTACTATTAAATATATTAAGTTTAACTAATACTATATTATTATACAACTCCTAAGCAAGTTACCGTAGAGGAATTTACCACCCCTCTGCAATACCTATAACATAAAAACCATCTCTCCAACGACGCAGTATCTCATCATTAAGATCAGACCAATCTCTAGTGGCAATATAACCTTGTTCTTGATAAATTGTATTTTTTGCAAAAATAGAAATCCATCTACCATATCCATACTCTAAGTTTATCAATCGGTTATCAATTTTCCAATTTTTTTCGATAGCTTCCATGACTTTTGAAAACTGTTTGCTATTACTAAATCTTTGATCAGTATATCCTGTGCCTTTAGCAAAGAGGGCTGTCCAACTTCCTTTGCCATGTTCTATGTCTATAAGATCATACCCCTCTTTCCATCTATCTCGTATCATGATATGAATATCTTCCCAGCTTCTTACTTGTGCTAGAGTTTGTGAAATTTCTTTTTTACTCTTTCCAAAGAGTATTACCCAATTTCCATTGCCATACTCTATATCAATAATCTTATATCCCTTTTTTTTATTTGTAGTATATAAGGAGATAAGTGTATCCCAATTTTTGGCTTTTGCTAGGTAGCTATCACTATAGGGTGTTCCTTTGGAAAAAACCATAAACCATAATCCAGCACCATACTCAAAAGAGCTAATGTCATATCCTTGAGATTTTCGTTTGCGTACTACATCCATAAGCTCACGCCAATCACCACGACTATCATAAGCTTGTGCTGTATATCCTGTATTTTTAGCAAACAAAGCAATCCACTTATGATTCGTAGCTTCAGAAAAGCTTGTAAGTATAAAAATCCAGATAATAAAAATAAAACGAGTTTTCAATTGCATAGTAGCCCCTAGTAATAAAGTAGTTATATAATAAAAGGTTATTTTAGCATTATTTTTTGAAAAAGTAGATGATTATATAATCTAAAGAGTTTTGAAGAATGAAATAGCCAAAGGCTACCTCATAGAGTTATTTTTCAATATCACACTTTTTTGTAATGATACACGCTGGACAGAAGTTTACTAAACCAGCAATAAGTGGAATCACACCTAAATAAAACCAAGGATTTTGTAAATATACTCCAATACCAATCAAAGCCAATCCAACAACTATTCTAATAGGTCTACATACTTTTCTAAATTTATTAATATCCATGACTATCACTCCTTTAATTTTTGATACTATACTTATAGTAACTTAAAATATGATAATTGTATATTATCTAAATCTCTAAAAGAGAATTATAGGATTTAAATTCTGTCTTAATAGATTGTAAATTAGTATCACAAATCCATCTTTCTCCATCTATACTATAGCCAAACTCATAACAATTACCTAGTTTGAGTATTTTAACAATACGAAACTCTCCACTCTCTTTAAGTCTCATAGATTCTTTTTTCCAACCATTCCATGAGCCAGATAATTCTACTCTTTCACCAATACTAGAAGGAAGTGTAAACACTATCCAAGCACGGTACCTCTCTTTTGTAATTTCGACCATAATTTATTCCTATTAATCAAGCAGATTAATTGCGTCAAGATAACGCTTGGGTATCTCATATTTGCTAGATACAACTTCTTGAATCTCTATAAGTCTAAATTCACCTTTTTGAAATACAACAACTTTATTGGAATTATCACTAGAGAGTAGATGATCCATAGCTACTATGGTAAAATCAAATGCCATTAATCTATCACGCACAGTTGGGTTTCCCCCTCTTTGAATGTGTCCTAATATACTCACTCGTGTCTCTAATCCTACGCTCTCTTGAAGCCACTCATAAACCTCTTGAGTTCTTTTTGTCCCCTCTGCTACTATAGCTAAAGCGTAATTTCGTCCATACTGTACCTCATCTTTGAGTCGTTTACCTAATTCTTCTGATTTAAATTCTACCTCTGGTATAACACAAACTTCTGCACCACTTGTCATAGCTGAGACAATAGCCAAGTGACCACAATCTCGTCCCATAACCTCTACTAAAAAAGCACGATTAAAAGATGAAGCTGTATCTCGAATCTTATCAAGAGCATCACGAATAACATTTAATGCTGTATCAAACCCTAAACAGTACTCTGTACCATGAATATCATTATCTATAGTTGCTGGAATACCTACAAAATTAAGTTTAAACTCCGAACTAAATCGTTCCATCGCACGAAATGATCCATCACCACCTAAGACAATTAAACCTGTAATATTATGATCTTGCAAGTTTTGAAATGCTTTTTCTCTATATTCATACTCAAAAAATCTTTTTGACCGAGAAGATTGGATAATTGTTCCTCCGCGGTGTAGTATTCCTGCTACATCTTTGTGTTGTGCTAGACGGATTTCATCATCTATTAATCCTTCTAAACCATTAAATACCAAATAAGGTACTTCTCCTGATTTAAACGCATAGTCTACAAACTTTTTGATAGCAGGGTTCATCCCTGCAGCATCTCCACCAGAACACATAATAGCTATTGCCATTAACTCTCCCTATCTTTACGATTGAGGTTTTCAAATCCTGGTAATATTTTGCCCTCTAAGAGTTCAAGGCTAGCACCACCACCTGTAGAGATAAAGCTAAAGTTTTCAGCCTCTCTTGCTTTGTCTACTGCGTCAGCGGTATCTCCACCACCAACAATAGTGTAGGCATAACTATCAGCTATAGTATTTGCTATTTTAAAGGTTCCACGAGAGAATTTATCAACCTCATAAATACCCATAGGACCATTCCAAATAATAGTATTACAAAGGCTTATAGCTTCACTAAAAAGCTTGACTGTCGCAGGACCAATATCAACGGCTCCAAAGCCCTCTAGTATATCCTGAGAAGGAACTACTTTGATATCTATAGGGTGATCTATAGAGTCTGTAATCACAACATCCACAGGTAAATAGAGTTTAACCCCTTGTTGGCGTGTTTGCTCTATAATCTCTTTTGCTGTATCTACAAAATCGTCTTCATACAAAGAGTTTTGCATATCATATCCTAATGCTTTCAAAAAGGTATTACTCATAGCTCCACCAATAATAAGCTTATCTATTTTTTGTAATACAGAAGTAAGGAGTGTTATTTTGCTAGAGATTTTTGCTCCACCAATAACCAAAGCTATTGGTCGTACAGGCTCTTCAAGAGCTTTGCTAAATGCTTCTATCTCTTTTATCATCAAGAAACCAGCAACTTTTGTATCTATAAATTTTGTAATACCAAAAGTAGATGCATGTTGACGGTGAGATGTTCCAAAAGCATCATTTACATAAATATCACATATAGATGCAAGTCTCTCAGAGAGTTCGGAACTATTTGTTTTCTCACCTGCTTCAAATCGAATATTTTCTAATAAAAAGACTCTCTCTAAAGAACAAGTTGCTATCTCATCACGAGAAGCAGAAAAATCTTCTATAAATTCTACATTTCTATGCAGAAGTCTCTCTAATCTTTTGACTATATGTCGCAAAGAGTATTTTTCTTCATAGCCATTTTTTGGTCTCCCAAAATGGGAAACAAGGGTAATAGAACATGCATTATGATCTATACAGTAGTTGATTGTAGGAAGTGCCATACGAATACGACGATCATCAGAGATATTATTATGAGAGTCCATAGGAACATTAAAGTCTACTCTAATAAGTACTCTTTTTCCTGCAACATCCACATCTCTAAGACTCTGTACACCATCCATTATATGTATATTTGAATTCATTTTATTTATACTTTTTATTTATTAAACATTCGTTCATAATACTCATGAACCATTCTTCCAGAGTCAAACTCTACTTCTATTTCAGACATAGCCGATTTCATTATTTTTACCCACTCTTTTGGTTTATCATAATAAAGAGGGATTATTGTATTCTCTAATACATCCATCATATTAGCATTATCTTGATAGTCTTGATCTTCTATTGAAAGATCTGGATTTGCATGTGGAATAGTAAAGGCATTTTTTCCATCTCGTGCAAACTCAGGATGCCATCCATCATCTATAGAAAAATGTATAGAACCATTCATACTTGCAGTCATTCCACTTGTACCACTTGCTTCACGAGTAATTCTTGGAGTATTAAGCCAAATATCACTCCCATGCTTCAGACAACGAGAGAGTTCTAGCTCATATCCTGTAAGAATAGCCATATTGTTGTAGTGGTGACTTACACGGATGAGTTCATTAAAGGTAGCGATAGCCCCATGGTCAAATGGATATGGTTTTCCAGCCCAAATAATTTGTACAGGTTGATCTATATCTGTAATTACTTTAGCAAATCTTTTTAAATCATAGAGTAATAAATCAGGTCTTTTATATTCTGCAAATCTTCTAGCCCATACAATAGTTAATACTTCAGGGTCAAACATTTTACCTGTTTGGTCTGCAACTATTTCAAAAAGAGCTTTTTTCAAGTGCTTCTTTCTTGCCATTACTTCATAATCTTCATGCTCATCTAATGCACGGATAAGTGTTTTGTCTGTCCAATATTTTTTGTTTTGTGCATTGGTAATAGAGATAATCTCACATCTATCTTCAACTCCTGCCCACATGTCATTGGCTACTTGCCCATGAATCTTAGAAACAGCATTTGCTATTTTTGCTATACGCAATGCACCTATAGTTAGGCTAAATGTATCTTCGTCACTATAGCCTGTAAGTTCACGCACTTTATCTAAAGAATGCCCATTAAAAAAGCCCATTTCATGAAGGAAATTAATATCATGCTCTTCATTTCCAGCAGATTCAGGAGTATGTGTAGTGAAGACCACATGTTCTCTTAGTGCTTCTTTTGTTTGATAATGTTTACCATAGAGTTCATATACAAGAGGCAGAGCATGCCCTTCATTCATATGATATATATCTACTTTATGATTAAGTGCTTCAAGAACTTTCGTACCACCAATACCCAAAACAATCTCTTGAGCGACACGGGTACGATCATTTGCATCATAAAGTTTATGTGTGATTGTTCGTGAAAGGTAATCATTCTCATCTATATCTGTAGAGAGTAAAATCATTGGAGCCGTACCAAAAGTTTCAGATGGTACTAAAAATGCTTTAATTCTTACATCAACATTATCAATTCTTACTGTAACATGTACATCTAACTCCTCTAGGAAGTAATAAAACTTGCGTCTAAAGGTAGGGTCTAGTATACCATCTTCATTGCGTGATTGGTCATAATAACCAAAACTCCAAAGAAGACCTATACCGACCATATTTTGTTTAAGATCATAAGCACTTCTCATATGAGAACCTGCAAGAAACCCTAGTCCACCAGAGTAAATCTTAAGAGCTTGACTTACTGCAAACTCCATAGAAAAATAGGCAATACTTTGATCATAGCGTTTATTAATATCATAACTGTGTAATTTCATTTTTATCCTTGATAAAATCTATTGGTAGTTAAAAATGATATTTTATAATAAAAAAGCTTTGATACTCTACTTTGATTTTTTTCTATCAGGTTTTCTTGACTTTTGAGCAGTTTTATTCTGTTTTCTCTTCTGCATTTTGTCTTTATGAAAGTCAAACCCACCTTTTTTCTCTATAAGTGATTTTTTCTTGGGCTGTTTTTGCCTTGGTTGTGTATCGGTAAGCTCAAATCCATCATAAACTTCTCTTTTAATATTAAGTTTAAGATCTCTTTCTATCTTAGAAAAAGCATTATAATCAGCAACTGTCAATAAAGATATAACGCCTCCTTTATGATTAGCTCTTCCTGTTCGCCCTACTCTATGAGTAAAATCATCAGTACTTTGAGGCATTTCATAATTGATGACCATCTCTAACTCTTTAATATCTATTCCTCTAGCAGCTATTTCTGTAGCTACCAAGACTTCTGTTTTACCACTTTTTAAGAGTCCTAAAGATTTAGCTCTATCACCCCGTTTAATATCTCCATGGATAATAGAAGTTCTTATTTTTTGACTCTTTAGATATTCATATATTTTGTTAGCAGATATTTTTGTAGAAGCAAAAAGTAAAACTTGCTTTAACTGCATACTTTTAATTAACTCTACAACTAACTCATTTTTTCTTTTTTTATCTACTTTGTAGGCTCTATGTTTAATAGCATTTACCACAGACCTTCTATCACTTACTTCAACTATAGCAGGGTCTTTCAAAAACTCTTTTCCTAGTTTTTTGATATTTTGAGAGATTGTAGCAGAGAACATCATAGTCTGCCTAGGCTGTTTACAGTGCGTAAGTATAGCTTGAATTTCTGCTAAAAATCCCAAATCCAACATTGTATCTGCTTCATCAAGAATAACAGTATTTACATTAGAGAGATTTATTTTTTTATTTTTAATAAAATCTTGGAGTCGTCCAGGAGTTGCAACTACTATATCTGTGCCATAAGAGAGTTTTTCTATCTGTCCACTTTTATGTGAACCACCTTGAACTTTGATACTTTTAATAGAGAGATATTTCCCAAAATCATGAATAGAACGAGAGACTTGATCGGCTAACTCTATTGTAGGAACAATAATCAAAGCCCGAATTACTTTATTCTCTTTTTTAACAACTTTTTGAAGTTTATTAAGGAGTGGCAGTAGATATGATGCTGTTTTTCCTGTACCTGACTTGGATGCACCTAAAATATCTACACCTTTCATTGCCAATGGAATAACTCTGTTTTGTATAGCCGTAGTCTGTTCATATTTTTGATACTCTATGGCTCTAAGAATATCAGGATGTAGGTTTAACTTTTCAAATGCTTTGATAATATCTCCTTTTGTTTGCTGGTATTATAGCAAAATCCAAATTTAATTATTATAATTGTAAAATGCCTATACCTTTAACACCATAAGATATTATTAGTTCTTTTTTATTATTTGAAAGTGAAATATTCTTAACCCATCCATCATTTAATCCAAAATACTCTTTAATAAAATTATAATTTAATCTATTTTTAATATCTATCACCCTTACACCATGACTTGAACATCCAGCATATAGTTTATTCCCTTTTTCATCTAATGCTATTGCTGATAAATAAGAGCAATTTATTTCTATATCTGCAATATATTCTATATTATAGTTGGCATGTGATAATACCTCTATCTTCTTATCCTCTGCAATATATATAATATCTTCATTTTTATTTAATACTATATCTCTAATACTATCATGAAGGAGATGTATAGATTTTTTTCTCCCCTCTTTTATATCAAAGAATACCAGTCTATTTTCTAAAGCCACATAAAGTAAATTTTTTTTCTTTTTAGAAAGTACAACTTTATATACATTTTGAAGAGTATAATTATTGTCACGAACAGATAAAGAATAACTCTTTTCAACTCTTGGTCTATTTAAATTAGATACATCAATTATTATGATTTTTCCATCATTTGTACCTGCATACAGTTTATTTTCATTTTTTGAAAAAACCATTGAATATATAGTTTTAAGATCCTTTAAAATTGAGATGATTTTAGGACTTTTTTTATTACTTATATCTAAAAAATATACTCCTCTATGCTTATCAGCAATTACAGCTACTTTTTCTTTTTTATCAATTATTAAATCCTGAGATAAGTTATATACCTTTTTAGCATTTTTTTTCATAACTTTTAAGCTAAACTTAGATACTAATTTTGGCTTATCATAATTTGTTATATCTATT
>JADGDQ010000056.1:0-1145 GCA_016744805.1 Sulfurovaceae bacterium | reverse complement strand
GACCATAAATATAATGCTTATTTAATGATGTAATAGCTTTAAGCCATTTATTTTTTTTGTCTTTAAGGAATATATTAGTTACATACTCTTTTTTTTGTTCTTTTTTATAGTTTCTAATTACATTACTATTTATATGATAGTTTACGGTAGAAAAATTTGTATTAATCTGACCTTTCTTATCCATATATACCAACCATGGACTAGATATCTCTGTAGAGATACTTACTAAATATCCCTCATTTTTTATTTTAACTAAATTTGTAGAATGAATATGCTTATGTTGATTATGATGTATTCTTTCCCATACTTCATTTCCATCTTTATCCAATTTTATAATTAATAAACTAGATATTCCATCTCTAAATACATCATTGGTTGTTAAATATCCATCTTTTAGCTCTTCTATAGTCTTTCCAAAACTAAATTTTGAAAGTTTAATTTTTTTATTCCATTCCAACTCACCATTTTTGCTAAATTTCATAATTTTTATAGGAGTATCACCAATAAGAATAAAACCACCATCTTTTGTAGAAACAGCATCATTTATAGATATTTTAAAAGTAGGTACGGTTTTAGTCCATATAATATTTCCTTCTTTACTAAAGTTAATTAATTTTAATCCCTTGCCTTTTTCATTTCCTATGGCTACAAATGTTTTATTATTTAACTCTACAACTTTTGATAAAGCTAATGTTTTATGTATAATATTATATTTTCCATCTCTATCAACACTTATAATCTCAGTTTTTGTTAGACCAATAAAGCTATCTTTTACTGCAATCATTGATATGAAATGATATGGTAATTGAAAAAGTATATTATGTTGATAATCTAGTTTTATAGTTTTTTTCATGTTTGGTTCAAATAATTGTTTGTTCTTTTTGAACATCATCTTATGAAAACCTTGATAACTTAATATATACCCATCACTTACTTCTATAGCCAAAGAGTGGCTTATACTTGTATTATTAGCAAATATTTTATACCATAATTCTGTGCCATTTTGATCTAATTCAGATATCCAAACATCCCTATCAGAATTTTCTCCTGAAAGTAAATAAGTACCTTTTTTTGTTAGTTCGAGAGAACTTATATCTGTTGCTTTTTTTTCGTCATAAAATAAATTCCATGGTTTTGTTGTGACT
>JADGDQ010000055.1 GCA_016744805.1 Sulfurovaceae bacterium | reverse complement strand
AATTAGATGATGTATCAATGTCATTTGGGTTAAATTCACTAAGTTCGATACTTACCTTATTGACTAGTGGAGATTTCAAAGATGTCATTGTTTGTATTGATGACTTTGAACGAATGTCGTCTAAAATTGATTTTAAAGATATTCTCGGATTGATTTCAGAATTGAAAGAACAAAAGGAATGTAAAGTCATTCTAATATTAAATGAACAAGAATTGAGTAAGTTGTCAAATATTGAAAAAAAATCATATAGTGAGATATTTTCATTATATAGAGAGAAAATTATTGATTACAACTTTAAATTTGAACCTTCAACTGAAGAAAGTGTGTTAAGTGCTACCCAAAGAGTCAAATCAAAATTTGAAACAAATGATTTAATTACTCATTTCACAAAATTCAATGTTAAAAATATACGAGTAATACAACAAGTAATAAGACAACTAAGTAATTTTGAATTTATCATAAACAAAAACTTTGATGAAAATGTTTTAAATGAATTTTTCAATACGGCATTACCAATCTTTTTATATTTTATAAAAGATGGAAAGTCAACTGAAAATTATTTTAAAGAAAAATCTAAATATGATATTTCAAATATGTCAGATGAAGAATTCGAAAAAATAAATTTTGATGAATGGAAACAAAGTATATTTGTTAGTAACGATGAGCTAATTGAAACCATAATACTAGAATTTATTGATACACATAGAGTCAGAAGTAAAAAATTAGTTGAAATATTAACAACTAAAAATGACAATTTAGATAGATATACTATTCAGACGACTATTAATGAAAACTGGCATAAATTGCATATTGATTTTAAATACAAGATTATTGACTTTATAAATGACACTAAATCACTTTTTGAAAACAATAAAAATGATTTACATCATATATTAAACATAGACAATTTTCATCATTATGTATCTTTTATGAGAGAAAATGGTGAAAAAATAGATGATGAATTTGAAGAAACAATAATAAAACAGTTTATTGATTTATATGTGGAACAAGAAAAGTCTATCAGTGTACATGAACAATATAAACAAGATTTTATTAAAGAATACTACCCTCAGTTAATCACATATTGGGACGAAAAAAAGCAAGTTGCACTTATTGATACTATTGATATAAGTAAACTTGAAGATTTATTAATAAAAACAAAAAAAGGTTGGGGGAATAAAGACGAATATATTTTAAACAATATTGAAGTTGAATTATATAAACAATATATTATTGAATCAGCATCATTTACAAAAAATTTAATTAAATTCGTCAGTTCACATAAAGATGATACTACACACTTTTATACAGCAGTAAGTAATATAAAAGAAGCTTTTATCTCTTTACGACAAGAAAATAATGATTATAAGTTTAAAATTGACAAAATGACTAAAAAATTTGGCTTTAAACTAGAATTAAAAGCATAACAAATAATAGCAGTGAACGAAAAGAGAGCGTCACTGAAGATGAATGTTAGATGATAGTCATCATTGCAAAATAAATTTTATCAAATACCATCTTCTTTATAGCATAGCTATATGCAATCCTCCTAATTTACATTAGTTGTTACGCCTTCTTGGCATACCACGGTACTTAAGTTCAAGTTAAGTTGTTAAAAAAGCTTCTTTCTTTATGGGGTTGTAGGGTGCTGTTTTCAACGCACCTTTTATTGCACCTAACAGCTTGGTACATTTCCGCTATCTTTGGCATATTCATAAGTAAAATTATAAATATCTTTCCACCATTTCTTATCAATTTTTTCTATATCTGCTTTAGGGCATAACTCTTTTGTTTTTTCTGGGAGGAGACCTTTTTTATAAAACTCTTTCCATTCTGCTTGTGTATAAGCTCTTGCAAACTTTATACCTGAAAATTGGCATGCTTTTCTAAGTTTGTGTTTATAGAGTCTTTGTCCTTTGTCTGCATCTGCATACGAAGAGAGTGAGGCTATGGCAATTATTGTTAAGATGTATACTAGCCTTCTCATTGTTGATTTACCCAATTTTGAATTCTTTGACTACTCAAAGCACCACTTACTCTATCTTTTTCTTTGCTATCTTTAAATATAATCATTGTAGGAATACTTTGAATTTGGTATTTTGCACCTAGTTGCTGATGGGTTTGGGTATCGACTTTTAGAAATTGAGCTTTTAATGACATGGTCTTAGATGCCTCTTCAAATGCAGGAGCCATAGATAGACAAGGACCACACCAAGGAGCCCAAAAATCAATAATTACAGGAATATCACTATTGAGTATAAAAAGTTCTAGCATACTACTATCTACTTCTAAAGGTTTGTTATTTAAAAGAGAGAGTTTACATTCACCACAATTTGCTTTAGTATAATTTTCTTTTTTTGGTATACGGTTGACTTTAAGACAGTGAGGACAGACTACATTTACATTCATAAGGCTACTTCCTTTTTGGTTATTATAGCTATAATCATTATAAAGTAAAGATAAAGAGAAGAAATTTAACTTTTTATCTATAAAAAATCAAGGAGTATAGTTATGATATATAATATTCACCACCACATTACCCGTTTTACTGATTTAGATATTTATCTTTTTAAACAAGGAAATCATACAAAACTGTATGAAAAAATGGGCTCACATCCTATGATTGTAGATGGTATGGCGGGAGTCTATTTTGCTGTATGGGCTCCAAGTGCTGAGTCTATTTGTGTTCGTGGAGATTTTAATGACTATACAATAGATATGCATCCTTTGCGATTGAGAGAAGATGATTCTGGTATATGGGAAGGGTTTATAGAGGGGATAGAAATAGGTGTAACCTATAAGTATCATATTGTCTCAAAGCATCATAATATAGTCCATGAAAAGAGTGACCCTTATGCTTTTTATAGTGAAAAACCATCTAACTCTGCTTCTCGTATTTGGGGTTTAGATACTTATGAGTGGGAAGATAGCCAGTGGATGGAAAAACGCCACAAAAGTAACGCCCATGATGGACCTATTAGTATCTATGAGATGCACTTAGGGTCTTGGAGACGCAAAGCAGAAGAGGAAGACCGTTACTTGACCTATCGTGAGATAGCAGATGATTTGGTGCCATACCTTAAAGAGATGAACTATACACATGTAGAGTTTATGCCTCTAACAGAGTTTCCGTACCGTGGGTCGTGGGGTTATCAAGTAGTTGGTTACTTTGCATCTACTGCACGATTTGGAGAGCCTGAAGATTTGATGTATCTTATAGATTCATTGCATCAAGCTGGTATAGGTGTTATTATGGACTGGGTACCTTCACACTTTGCTGTAGATATGCATGGGCTTATCAATTTTGATGGAACGGCTCTCTATGAGCATGATGACCCAAAACAAGGTTTTCACCCTGAGTGGGGAAGTATTATCTTTAACTATGGACGCAATGAGGTCAAGGCATTTTTAATCTCATCAGCAATGTTTTGGTTGGAGAAGTATCATATTGATGGTATTCGTGTAGATGCAGTTGCTTCTATGCTTCACTTAGACTATGCAAGAGAAGAGGGTGAATGGATTCCTAACGAACATGGAGGAAATGAAAACCTAGAAGCAGTAGCCTTTTTGCAACATCTCAATAGCTCTGTATATGCAGAGTTTCCTGATATTATGATGATAGCCGAAGAGTCTACAGCGTGGCCTATGGTAACTGGTCCTGTACATTTGGGCGGTTTAGGATTTGGATTTAAGTGGAATATGGGCTGGATGCATGATACGCTCAAATATAGTAGTTTTGACCCTATCTATAGAGCTTTTCATCATAAACAGATAACTTTTAGTATGTGGTATGCTTTTGATGAGAACTTTATGCTTCCGTTAAGTCATGATGAGGTGGTGCATATGAAAGGCTCACTTATCAACAAAATGCCAGGGTCACAAGAGCAAAAGTTTGCTAACTTACGAGCTTTGTATGCCTATATGATGGCTCACCCTGGCAAAAAGCTTCTTTTTATGGGAGGAGAGTTTGCACAGTATGCAGAGTGGAACTATGAGAAGAGTCTTGATTGGCATCTGCTCGATAATCCACTCCACGCCAAGCTCCAAAAGATGATTTCAGACTTAAATGCTATCTATATAAAAGAGAGAGGATTGCATCAATATGATGAAAAAAGAGAAGGGTTTGAGTGGATAGAAGATGGAGACTACACGCATAACTGTATTAGCTTTATCCGAAAAAGTGATACACCGAGTCAAAATATCATTGTAATCTGTAATTTTGCTGATACAACGCATAGTGCATACCGTATAGGTGTACCATGTAAGGGAGAATACGAAGAGATATTTAACTCTCAATCAGAGTATTACGAGGGGTGGAATATAGGAAATAGTGGTGTGCTCAAATCAGAAGCGATTCCTATGCACAACAAAGAACACTCCATATCACTCACACTCCCACCACTAGGAGTGATATATCTGAGGGTTAACGCTGTCTAAAAGCCTTAGTATGCTAAAAGTTCCTTGCAAGACCTTGCTAATGCACTGGATAATTGTGGAGGAACAGCATTACCAACATGTTCACATCGTTTACTATGACTACCAAAAAATTTATAATCTATAGGAAAACCAGTAATCATAGAAGCTTCTCTCACACTAATTGAACGATGTTCTTTAGGATGAACAGGGAAATTACTATGTCCGGGAACAAGTGTAGGACTAGGCTTATCTCCATGAAGTCTCATGGTGCTTCCTCTGGAATAAAACTTACTTATTTTAAGGTGAGATGGTAGAGTTTCTATATGTTTAGCAATACTTTCACCCTCTGGGATATATTTAAATCTTTCAACTGTTTTGGGTGCATGGTTCATTGGTTTGTTATCAATATCTTCTATATTATTGTAATCAATAAGAGATAGAGCATCATTTACTGTTTTAGGTTTTTTAAACTCTAAATCACACCATTTTTTATCTAAATTTCGCATTAATGAACTATCCATATAAATTGGTTTTGGAAATTTAAATTCACTTTCAATATCTTCTCTTAGAGCAACAATAATAATTCTTTCTCTTTTTGTACTTGCTCCATACCACGCTGAATTTAAAATTTTATGAGAGACTTTATAGCCTATATTTTGATACATAACATATATATCATCTAAGACAGAAACTAAATAACCATCATCTTTTAAACGCTTTAAGATAAGCTCTTTTTTTCTTCTTAGTTCTTTTCCTTTCTCTTCACTCTCATTGGTGATATTGTTCTCTTTTCTAAGTTTAGATTTTAAGCCTTTAAAATTCTCTAACTCTTTCCATAATTCATCAACTTCTTGTTTTATCTCTATAGGAGTACTTTGAGAGAGAACTTTTGCATTTACAATACCAGGAACATTCTCTATTAAAGATATTTTTGGTTGTACCTCTTCTACTAACTCTATCTGTTTATGATAAAAATAATTTCTCTCATCATTTGGAGACCTTTCACCTGCTAGAGAAAATCCTTTACAGACAATTCCACCAAAAAATACATCTAGTTCACCTTTTTTCATTTTGGTTTTAGTCAATAACTCTTTAGCATTAATATCTAAAATAGAGTTTTTATCAATATAGGCAGTATTTTTTATATCGGGGTTATTATAGATTAGAGTCTCCAAACAAGTTGCTTCAATATCATTTACATACTTAGATACAAAACCATTTTTACAAAAACCGATATGTGCTCCACCTGCTCCAACAAATGTTTCAAAAATTGTATATGACACTATAAACTCCTCAGTAAACTAGTATATTTCTCTATATATTCATAAGCTTGACTATTCTTTTGAATATATTGTTGTAAAGATAGTTCATTTAACTCAAGTGGATTATAGATAATAGTTCTATTACTATTTCTAGGTTGAAAATCTATACATCCAAAATCATCTCTTAAAATATTAAGCCAACTTGATATATACCGTCCATCAGATTCTGTTAAAAATAATACATCTCTATTATTATATTTTTGATAAATAAGATTTTTCATCTCTTGGTTATTTATTTGAATATTATTTTGATAATTAAAGACTTCATACAGTTCTTTCACATAAGGTTCCATATATGAAAAGAGTATTTTTGAAGCAAACTCTTCAAATGGTAAATGTGATAAAGTAAAACCAAAGGGAGAAGGTAAATTTTGACTTGTTATAAGTCCTAAAGAAGAAAGAGTAATAAAAGTATTTCTCCAATTTCTATTATTTTGTGTACCTATTTTTCTAAGAAATTCTTTCTCTAAAGTTGTTCTATTTATAGTAGTATGCTTGTGAGATAAGTATGATAAATGTTTCAAAAGAATATATGCTTCATAAATTCGAGTATCTCGAAAATAGTATTGAGATATAGTCACTAAACCATCAAGAGAAGCTTTTTTTAATATATCTAACTCTTTTTGTTCAATTTGACGAATAATACTATTGGTATCATTAATTTCAAAAAGTAGGGTACTTAATGGATATTTAAAATTTCCAATATTAAAACTATTATCTTTTACTACAGAAGATGGGAATAGTAAAATAGAGTTAAATTCATTATGATATTCAAATCCTCTTGGAGATATTTTTTCATCATAAAAATATTCATATTGTAGTGATTGACCTATACCTCGTACATAATCAGTAACTCCTATATCTCCTGCTTTACACTCTACAATAGCTCTAATTTGTCCATTTTCAATGATAGTAAAATCAGCTGTAATCCCATTGATATAAGTGTCCTCATGAATATATTGTGTATTATTAGATATATTTAAAAGGCTATTAATTCCTTGTTGAATAGTCTTATCTTGTATGATTAAGTCATGGACTCTATTCTCTCTCATAGTTACTATAAATTCCTTTTATTTTGATTATATCATATTTTATGACTTTTAGTCTTTAGGAGTGATATATTGAAAATATGCTAAAATCCTTTTATGAAAAAAAATGATAAAATAAAACTATTTACAACAACAATAATTGGTGGAAAATATAAGGGTCGGACTATAGAGATTCCTGATATTAGTACTACACGAAGCTCTAAGTCTATTCTTAGAGAGTCACTTTTTAATACGCTACAATTTGATATTATAGACAAAAATTTTGTTGAAGTGTTTGCTGGGAGTGGGTCTGTGGGCTTAGAAGCATTGAGTCGTGGGGCGGGTGAGTGTTATTTTATTGAGTATAATAAAATAGCACACAAGACCCTCCAACACAATATAAAAACCCTCAAAGCAACCAATTGTACACTCTTTTTTGGGGATAGCTTTGAGAAGTTCTCTTTGGTATTAGAGTCTCTTAAACGAAGCAATCAAAAAACTTATTTCTATTTTGACCCACCTTTTTCGACGCGTGATGGTATGGATGAGATTTATGACAAAACTATAGAGCTTATAGAAGCTATTGATACAGATATATGTGAGATGGTCGTAGTAGAGCATATGACACAGCTAGATATGCCACAAATCATAGGAAACCTCCAACTGCATAAACGCAAAAAATTTGGTAGAAGTACTATGAGCTATTTTCGTCCACAAGAGGCATAAAGAGTGCCTCAAAGAGCTACAGTAAGTCTTAGTATTATTATTGGGGTAGCTCTTTTAGTCTTTGTAGCACCTCTGTTTTACTCTCACTCTCCTTTTGAACTCAATCCAAATGCAATACTTCAAGCACCAAGCCTAGAGCATCTTATGGGGACAGATAGACTTGGCAGAGATATGTTGGCTCGTATTATGCATGGGGGGCAGGTATCTTTGATTATTGGTGTTGGCTCTGCTGTTATAGCCTCATTGATAGGATTGATTTTGGGAGTTAGTGCAGGATATTTACGAGGAAACTTTGATAAGGGTTTTGTTATTATAGTTGATTTATTTCTAACCTTTCCTACTTTTTTCTTGCTTCTTGCTTTGGCTAGTTATATCTCTGCATCTACTTTGATTCTTATTATTGTTATCTCTATTACAGGCTGGATGGGGACTTCTAGGCTTATTCGTGCACAGAGCTATCACATTGCCACACAACCCTTTATCAAAATCCTCACAGTCGCCAAACTTCCTAGGCTTAAAATAATATTCAAATACTTTATGCCCCTTCTTGCCCCAATCTTCTTGGTAAGTTTTACTTTTGGGGTAAGTGGTGCAATATTAGCAGAGAGTGGACTTAGCTACTTAGGTCTAGGAGTCACCCCACCAAATATGAGTTGGGGAAGCATACTAAGTGATGGCAAATCAATAATGCAAATAGCTTGGTGGGTAAGTTTTTTTCCGGGGCTTATGATATTTCTAGTCACCTTCTCATTAATCCTCCTTAGTGATTATCTTCAAGAGAAGTTTAACCAAAAAGAGAAGATGAGTTGATAGCTAAGTGTTGCTTAGCCCTTGCAGTAGCTTTTTCTCTTCTTCTACCGAAAGGTAACGCCATTTACTACTTTCTATATCAAGTCCAAAACTGCCAATGCTAATACGGCTTAAGGTTAATACTTTTAAGGGAGTTTCAAATTTTGGATCTTTTAATGCTCCAAAAAGCCGACGGATATGCCGATTTTTTCCCTCATCAATCTCTATCTTGAGTTTTGTTTTTGCACCACCCATTCCTATTTTTTTGACATTAGCTTTTAGTAAACCATATTTACTCTCTATGCCTCTTTTGGCTTCTGCAATATGTTCGTCTGTTACATGACCTCTGACCCAAATTTCATATATCTTAATACAACTTTTAGGCTTAGTTAGCATATTATTAATTTGACCATCTTTTGTAAATAGTAAAAGCCCCTTAGACTCTAAATCAAGGCGACCAATAGGCATCCATCCATCATCAAAAACCCAATCAGGTAGAAGATTATAAACTGTTTTTCGCCCAAGGTCATCCGATCGTGTGACCAAATAACCCTTGGGTTTATTGAGTGCTAACAGTTTTTTAGAATCGTTGGTTGTTGTATTCATTGAATGTATTCCTTATAATTTATACTATTGCAACCTCTTCCCTACAAGTTCATTTACAACTTTCGGATTTCCTTTCCCTTTAGTAGCTTTTAAAACTTGACCGACAAAAAAGCCTAGTAGCTTGGTATTTCCTGCTTTAAACTTAGCTACATTGTCTGGATTATTTGCAATTATTTCATCAAGAATAGGTAAGATTTTAGCGGGGTCACTTATCTGAACAAGTCCTTTGGCTTCAACTATTTGTGTTGGATTTTCTCCTGTTTTAACCATCTCTTCAAATACTTGTTTTGCAATTTTATTTGAAATAGTTGCATTATCAATCATTTTAACAAGCTCAGCTATTTGCTTCGCAGAAAATTTTAGCTCAGATACTTCCATCTGTTTTAACTCTCTTGCTACTTCATTGCTTACAATATTAGCTAAATTTACAGGGCTATTAAGTATAGATAGAGCCTCTTCATAGAATTTTGAGAGATGCTCATCGCGAGCTAGAGTATTGGCTACTTCACTATTAAGTCTAAGCTCTAAATACTTATCAAATAATACTTTTTGAGCTTCATTCATAGCTACTACTTCACCATCTATTTGTACTTTTTTAGCTTGTGGTTTGGGTGTAGGTTTGCTTGTTTCACTCTTTTTAGCCCAAGAGTCTTTCAAGCTGACTATTTTGTTGAATACAGGTTTCTCATCTGTATAAAGAATCGGATCAGCATAAAAATACCCTTGTCTCTCAAACTGAAATCTCTCATCAGGTTTTTCTGTGATTACCGCAGGTTCGATAAGAGCATTTTTGATAACTTGTAAAGAGTCTGGATTGATATCTTCTATCCCCTCTGGTGCTTCGTTGACGAATAGTCTGTCATAAAGCCTTACTTCTACTTTTTTAGCTTCTGTGGCACTCACCCATTGAATAGCACTCTTGACCTTGATACCACTTGTATCTTCTGATCCACTTTTGGAGTTGGGATAATACTCTGCTTTTATCTCTGTTATATTGCCATTGGAATCTTTGATTACTTCTTTACAAGAGATGATATAGGCATGTCTTAGTCTTACTGCCTGATTTGGTGTCAGACGGAAATAGCCCTTTGGAGGGTTCTCCATAAAGTCATCTCGTTCTATATAAATTTCCCTAGAGAAAGGTAGTTTTCTAGAGCCCTCTTTGGGTACATCATGTGGGTAGTATGGAGCATCAATCTCTTCAAATCCATCATAGTTTTCTATCGTTACTTTAAGTGGGTCAAGCACACAGAGTACTCGTGGTACTTTTGTGTTCAAGTCATCTCTGATACAAAATTCAAGCTGTGCAACATCTACCATTGAGTTTGCTTTGGCTATACCTATTTGATCACAAAAAGTCAAGATAGACTCTGGCGTATAGCCTCTTCTTTTATACCCTGCGATAGTAGGCATACGAGGGTCATCCCATCCACTTACTTGTCCGCCTTTGACTAGTTCTAAAAGCTTTCTTTTACTCATAACAGTATAGTTAATACCTAGTCGTGCAAACTCATACTGATAAGGTCGTGATGATGTTAGCCCTAGAGTATTAAGTACCCAATTATATATATCACGATTGTTTTCAAACTCTAGCGTACAGAGAGAGTGAGAGATACCTTCGAGGTAGTCAGATAAGCAGTGAGCGAAGTCATACATTGGATAAATGCACCACTCGTCACCTGTTCTGATATGGTCTGCGTGTCTGATACGATAGAGGAGGGGGTCTCTTAGTTGCATATTATCAGCAGACATATCTATCCGTGCTCTAAGGACATGCTCTCCATCTTTAAACTCACCCTTTTTCATTCTCTCAAAAAGGTCTAGATTCTCTTCAACTGTACGATTAGCATACTTGCTTCGTCTCCCTGCTTCGGTTACAGTTCCTCGATATTCGCGTATCTCCTCTTCATCTAGACTATCTACATAGGCCTTGTCCATTTTGATGAGTTCTACAGCATACTCATAGAGTTTCGGAAAATAATCAGAAGTAAAATAGACACTCTCACCCCAGTTAAATCCAAGCCACTCTACAGCATCTTTGAGAGCCTCTACGAATTGAGTATCTTCTTTAGTAGGGTTAGTATCATCCATTCTTAGGTTGCAGTGACCTTGATAATCGTTTGCAATACCAAAATTGATACAGATAGACTTGGCATGTCCAATATGTGGGAAACCATTTGGCTCTGGTGGAAATCGTGTAATAATCTCTCTGTTCTTACCTGAGGCTAAGTCCTCTTCAACTATTTTGCGTAAAAAATCTTTGCTCTCATTCATTATAATAAACCTTTTGATTTTGAAACTTTTATAAGAGTTGTATTTTATCAACTTATTTCTTTTAACTTTGCTAATATTGGTTATACTTCTGCCAAAAAGGAAAAATATGTCATCTATTATCAATCACTTTATAACACTTACCAAAATACCTCACTGTAGTTATGAGACAGATAAGCTCTTAGACTTTTTGCTTGCTTTTGCAAAAGAGAGAGAGTACAGGGTAGAGATTGATGCAACTAAAAATATCTTGATTTCAAAAGGTAGCCCAAAGTTATGTTTGCAAGCTCACTATGATATGGTATGTATTGGAAAAGCTCCTCAGATAGAAACCTACGAAGAGGATGGCTGGCTCAAAGCCAGAGAGTCATCTTTAGGAGCTGATAATGGCATGGCTATAGCGATGATGATGGAGCTAATGGATAGTGGAGCAGAGCTAGAGTTTCTCATCACAGCAGATGAGGAGGTAGGGCTTATCGGAGCAAATGCTCTAGCTTTTGAGCTACATTCTTCAGTGATGCTCAACCTTGATAGTGAAGATGAAGCAGAGGTCTATATAGGCTGTGCAGGCGGTATAGATATCACTGCTAGTAAACCTTATGCGAGACTCAAAGATACTCGACCTAGTTACTCTGTTACTGTTGAAGGACTCGTAGGTGGACACTCAGGTGTAGATATAGACAAAGATATACCAAATGCTATCAAACTTTTAGCATCCTACCTCAAAGATAAAAATATAGCCGTAGTCTCTATTCAAGGAGGAGAACGCCTCAACTCCATCCCTACTTTTGCTCAAGCTATTATCAAAAGTGATGAAGTACTTACTCCAAATGATAGTGTCACTATCAAAGCCATCATAAATGATGAACCTATACTCCATGCAGGAGATGAAATTATCTCTCTACTTGCCAATATTAGTCATGGTGTGCGGGAACTCAATCAGAAGTTAGGTATAGCAGATCGGAGTATCAACCTAGCAAGAGTCTCTACAGATAAGGGCTTATGTACTATAGAAACAAGTACGAGAGCTATGGATCCTAGAGGTATGGTGCAAAACACTCTTGATATGCTTACTCTGTTTGAAAGCTATAGTTATGACACAGAACAAACAGACAAATATCCTGCGTGGAAACCTGAAGTAAATAGATTTACTACACTTGTAAGTGAAGCTATGAAAGAGGTTTTTGGAGAGAGTCAGATGAAAGCGATACATGCAGGATTGGAGTGTGGTATCATATCTCAAAAATATCCAAATATCCTCATAGCCTCTATAGGACCAACTATTTGCTATCCACACTCATCAAGAGAGATGGTAAAACTAGACTCTGTTGAGAAGAGTTTTCAAGTGCTTAAAAAGGTGATAGAGGCAGTTTAATAGTAACTCTTTGGTATTATAATAGTAAAATATTAATACAAGAGAGTCCTTTATAATGATAAAAATCACAAACCTTAGTAAAAGTTTTAATGCCAAACCACTCTTTAGTAATCTTGACTTTACTCTCTCACCTAATAATCGTATTGGGTTAGTTGGTCGTAATGGATCAGGGAAATCAACACTTTTTAAGATTATCTTAGGTGAAGAGCATTATGATGATGGTAATATAACCACACCCAAAGGGTATATAGTTGGAGCATTGCGTCAGCATATACACTTTACGAAACCTACAGTTATAGAAGAGTGTGCTACTGCTCTAAGTGAAGATGAGCAGTATAATATTTACAAAGTAGAAAAACTTCTTTTTGGTCTTGGTTTTGATGCTGATGACCTCAACAAAGATCCTTTAAGTTTTTCTGGTGGGTATCAAATACGCATAAATCTTGTCAAACTTCTTGCAACAGAACCAAACTTACTTCTTTTGGATGAGCCAACAAACTATTTGGATATTGTCTCAATGCGTTGGCTCAAAGGATTTTTACAAAAATTTGATGGTGAGGTAATACTTATTACTCATGATAGAGATTTTATGGATAGTGTCACCACACATACTATGGGAATTCATCGTCGTGGATTAAAAATAATTAAAGGTAATTCTCCAAAATATTATACACAGCTTGCAGATGATGAGATACTCTATGAAAAAATGAGACTTAATCAAGAGAAAAAGATTGCAGAGTTAGAAGATTTTATTGCACGAAATAAAGCTCGTGCTTCTACAGCTGCTATGGCTCAAGGGAAGATGAAAGAGTTAGAGAAAATAGAAAGAATAGATAAACTTGATTCCGAGTCCCAACTTAATTTTAATTTTACTTACAGCAACACACCTGCAAAATTACTTTTTGAGGCAAAGGATTTGGGGTTTGGATATGATGTAAATACACCTCTTTTTACTAATATCTCTTTTGCACTTGAAAAAGGAAAAAAAATAGCAATTATAGGAAAAAATGGAAAAGGAAAATCAACACTTCTTAATTATATAGCACAAGAATTATCAGAACAACAAGGAGAGATTTATTATCATCCTAGCACACAAATAGCCCACTTTGGACAGACTAATATAGAACGACTTAATCAAGATAATACTATAGTAGAAGAGATTCAGAGTGCAGATTTAAAGATAGGGTTTTCTACAGTTAAAAATATAGCAGGTACTATGATGTTTGGTGGAGAAGATGCAGATAAAAAAATATCTGTACTCTCAGGAGGTGAAAGAAGTCGTGTAATGCTTGGCAAAATTATAGCTACTCCTGCAAATCTTCTTTTTTTGGATGAACCTACCAATCACTTAGATATGCAATCTATAGAATCCTTATGCTCTGCTATTGAGTCTTTTGAAGGATCAACTATTATGGTTACACACTCAGAGATGTTACTCCATCGTTTAGCAGATCAGTTAATTATTTTTCATAAAAAAGGAGCAGAATTTTTTGATGGAAACTATGCTTCCTTCTTGGAAAAAATAGGTTGGGAAGAGGAAGAAGAATTTAAGCCAAAAAAAGAGGCTTCATCTTCACAACTGACTCGTAATGAGATAAAAAAACTTCGTAAAGAGCTTACCGCACAACGGGGAAAACTTATTAATCCACTTAAAAAAGAGATAGAGTATTGTGAAGAAGAAATTATTCGATTAGAAGCGAAAATTGAAGAAGATAATAGAAATCTTATACTTGCATCAAATAAAGGTGACATGGGAGAGATACAATCTCTTTCTAAGTCTATCGCTTCAGATACTACACAAGTAGAACAACTTTTTGAACAATTAGAGCTAGATGCTGAAGCATTAGATAACTATATGCTAGAGTTTGCTGAAAAAATAGACAACCTTTAGATAAAAGAGTTTATTAAAATAGCTTATATGCAATAAAATGTTACTTTTACTAAGCCAGAGGATAAATTGATTATTTTTTAGGCAATAATACAAGAGAGAATTAGTTTCTATATGGATATAATATGGGGATTTAAATTATTTTAACTAGGAGATTTTATGGGTAAGTTTGTCAGTAATGTAGATGAGTTTTATAAGTATTGTGAAGAAAAAGAGGTTGAGTTTGTAGATTTTAGATTTACAGATATTAAAGGTGCTTGGCACCATATTAGTTATAGAATGAGTGCCGTTGAAGCTTCTATGCTTGAAGCTGGTCTTCCATTTGATGGATCATCTATTGAAAACTGGCAACCAATCGACAAATCAGATATGCTTCTTAAGCCTGATGTACCAACAGCATTTTTAGACCCATTTACAGCTGATAGTACTATCATTGTAATCTGTGATGTTTATGATATTTATAAAAAAGAATTGTATGAGAGATGTCCACGATCTATTGCTAAAAAAACTTTAAAATATATGGAATCAGAGGGCATTGGTGATGAAGCATTTTTTGGTCCAGAAAATGAGTTTTTTATCTTTGAAAGTGTTCAAATCTGGAATGGCATCAATGAAGCAGGATATAGAGTTGATTCTGAAGAGGGTGAATGGAACTACTCTACAGCTTATGATGAAGTAGGAAATATGGGTCATAGACCAGGAACAAAAGGTGGGTACTTCCCTGTAATGCCTACAGATACTATGGTAGACCTTAGAGCTGAAATGATGCTTATTATGGAAGAAGTAGGACTTACTGTAATGCTAGGTCACCATGAAGTTGCTCAAGCACAAGGTGAAATTGGTATCAAATTTGGTGATATGATTGAAGCAGCAGATAATGTACAAAAGTATAAGTATGTTGTCAAAATGGTAGCACACCTTAATGGTAAATCAGCTACATTTATGCCAAAACCTCTCTATGGAGATAATGGTAATGGTATGCATGTTCACCAATCAATCTGGAGAGACGGCAAAAACTTATTCTATAAAGAGGGTGAGTATGCAAACCTTTCAGAGACAGCATTAAACTATCTTGGTGGTGTATTTAATCACTCTGCAGCGGTATCTGCATTTACAAACCCTAGTACAAACTCTTACAAAAGACTCGTACCAGGATTTGAAGCACCATCTATCTTGACTTACTCTAGTCAAAACCGTTCTGCTGCTTGTCGTATCCCTTATGGTGCTGGCGAGATGGCTACTAGAATCGAGACTAGATTCCCAGACTCTACATCTTGTCCTTACCTCTGTTTTGCAGTATTGATGCTCGCTGGTATAGATGGTATCAAAAACAAAGCAGTACCAGTAGGACCTATGGATATTGACCTGTTTGAACTTACTCTTGATGAGATTAAAGAACAAAATATTCCACAAATGCCACGAACACTTAGAGAAGCATTAGAAGGTCTTAGAGGAGACTTTGATTTCCTTAGACCAGTTATGAGTGATGAGTTTATTACAACATATAGACAATATATGTTTGCAGCTCAAGTACACCCAGACGAAGCTAGACCTACAGGATTTGAATTCTTTACAACTTACTCTTGCTAACACTTTAAAGTATGCCTCTTGGCATGCTTTAGTTCTTCATCCTTTTTTTATTAAGGAGAGATAACTTGCGAAAACTTATATGTCATAATTGTGGCTCTAATAGATTTATCTTAAATAATACATATTATCAATGTGAATATTGTGCTACAAGATATATAGAAAGCAAAAAAAAATCAAAAAAATATAACTATAAATATTTATTTATAATACTACTCCTTTTTTTTGGAACAAGTTTGTTAGTTACTAATTTTTTAATAGATAAAAAAT
>JADGDQ010000003.1 GCA_016744805.1 Sulfurovaceae bacterium | reverse complement strand
GATTGGGTTAAAGAGATAAATATTTTTCCTTCTAAAGGAATATTATTTTTACTAGCAAATTGACTTTTGGCAAAACTCATACCAAAGTTATCACTAATTCCCATAACTTCACCTGTCGATTTCATCTCAGGACCAAGTATAAGGTCAGACCCAGGAAGTTTATTGAATGGGAATACTGCCTCTTTTACAGCTACATGTCCTTTGAGATTTGGTTCCATTATCTCTTTATCAAAATTAACTACATTAAATATATCATAATACTTTAGAGACTCTCTAAGGTCACCTTGTATCATCACTCTTGTAGCAACTTTAGCTAGAGGGACACCTGTGGCTTTAGAGACAAATGGTACAGTTCTTGATGCTCTTGGGTTTACCTCAATAAGGTATATATCACCTTTGTGGATAGCATACTGAATATTCATTAATCCCACTACACCTAAGCCTAATGCAATTTTGGCTGTTTGTTCTTTGACTTGTTCTTGTAGCTCTTGCGAGATAGATACAGGAGGTAAAGAACATGCACTATCACCAGAGTGAATACCTGCCTCTTCTATATGTTGCATAACCGAACCTATATAGACCTCTTTGCCATCACAAATAGCATCTACATCAAGCTCTATAGCATTGTCTAGGAATTTATCAATAAGTACAGGAGCGTCATGAGATACACTCACAGCCTCATCCATATATTGACGAAGCTCTGCATCGCTATAGACTGTACGCATACCTCTACCACCCAATACAAAGCTAGGACGAACGAGTACAGGATACCCAATACGATTGGCAATCACCATAGCCTGATCTTTGGCTACTGCGGTGCCGTTGTCTGGTTGTTTGAGTCCTAGTTTAGTTACAAAGTCAGAGAACTGCTCTCTATCTTCTGCTAAATCAATAACTTTAGCAGTTGTTCCAGAGATTTTAGCTCCAATAGCAGTAAGATTTTTGGCTAACTTAAGAGGTGTTTGACCACCAAAATGGACAATAACACCATCTGGTTTTTCTATCTCGATAACATTACGAACATGCTCAAAATCTATTGGTTCAAAATAGAGAATATCAGATGTATCATAATCTGTAGAGACCGTCTCGGGGTTACAGTTATACATAATAGACTCAACACCCATATCTTCTAGGGCAAAGGCAGCATGCACACAGCAGTAGTCAAACTCAATACCTTGTCCAATACGGTTAGGACCACCACCAATGACTAAGACTCTTTTTTTATCATTTCGTGCGACATCTCTTTGTGGTACTTTCGTAATATTAGTAGTAGAATAGAGATAAGGAGTCAAAGCCTCAAACTCTGCAGAACAAGTATCCACTTCATTATATTCTAGTTGAATACCCAAATTTTTTCTTGCACTATATATATCATTTTCTGTAAGAGTAAGAGACTCTTTTTGATTAATAACTCTAGCTATCATAGCATCAGAAAAACCTTCACTTTTGATGGTTCTTAATCTTGATGCATCACCTAGAAGAGCTATATCCATAGATTGTTCACTTTGAACTAACTCTTGGAGTTGGTACAAAAACCATCTATCTATTTGACAAAGTTCAAATATATCTTCTACACTCATACCTCGTCGAAGTCCTTCATACACATATAACATACGACTTTGATTTGAGCGTCTTATTTCATGGGTGAGTTCATCTTTGTCACAATCAATACTATCAAAACCTATTAATCCAGTCTCAAGAGAACAGAGAGCTTTTTGGAATGATTCTTTAAATGTTCGTCCTATACTCATAGCTTCACCCACACTCTTCATTGCAGTGGTCAAAGTAGAGTTTGCCATTGGAAATTTTTCAAAAGTAAATCGTGGTACTTTGGTAACAATATAATCTATTACTGGTTCAAAAGAAGCAGGTGTTCCTGTAATATCATTGGTAATTTCATCAAGTGTAAATCCAACTGCCAAAAGTGTAGCTACTTTGGCAATAGGATACCCTGTAGCTTTAGAAGCAAGAGCGGAACTTCGGCTTACTCTAGGGTTCATCTCTATAACTATCATGCGTCCATTTTCTGGATTGATAGAGAATTGAACATTTGACCCACCTGTATCTACACCAACTTCACGCAATATTTTAAAAGAGGCATTACGCATTCTTTGGTACTCTTTGTCTGTAAGTGTAAGAGCAGGAGCAATAGTAATACTATCTCCTGTATGTACACCCATAGGGTCAAAGTTTTCAATAGAACATACAATAATGCAGTTATCTTCTCTATCTCGGATAACTTCCATTTCGTATTCTTTCCATCCTAGAAGTGACTCTTCTATAAGAATTTCAGAAATTGGACTCGCTTCTAATCCACCTTGGACTATCTCTTTGTATTCATCCATATTATAAGCTACACCAGAGCCTCCACCTGCCATAGTAAATGATGCACGAATAATAAGTGGAAAACCAATATTTTTAGCAGCATCAAGAGCTTCATCCATATTATAAGCATACTGAGAGATAGGAAGATCCATTCCTATTTTTATCATGGCTTCTTTAAACTCTTGACGGTCTTCACCTTTTTTGATAGCAGCAGGAGTAGCACCTAGAAACTCTATTCCTTCTAACATACCTTTTTCGTACATAGTGGTTGCAACATTGAGTGCAGTTTGCCCACCCATAGTAGGTAAAACGGCATCTACGCTTTCGATTTTAATAATCTTGGCAATAACATCTTCAGTAATAGGTTCAATATAAGTACGATGTGCAAATTCTGGGTCTGTCATGATAGTAGCAGGGTTAGAGTTGATAAGTATAACGCGATACCCTAGCTCTTTGAGTGTTTTGGCTGCTTGTGTACCTGAGTAGTCAAATTCACAAGCTTGACCGATAACGATAGGACCTGATCCGATAAGTAATATTGTTTTAATGTCTGTGCGTTTTGGCATGGAGATTTACCCTTAATTTTAGTTCGGTATTATACTATCTCAATGTTCAAAAGGCTCTTAAAGAGCCTTTGAGGATTTAGAACATTCCCAAATCTTCAACTTTTGGTTGAACTTTATAGACTCGTTTTTTAATTTTAGGTTTACTTTTAGGTTTTGCTTTTGGTCGTGGTTTTGGTCGAGGTCTGACCTTTTTTGCTCTATGTACAACTGCTTCTGTAGGAACTTCTAGTTGTGTTAGGTTTACTTCATCATCTTGTGTTTGCATAATTTGTTGTGGTTCATCTATAAGAAGGGATGGAATACTAGAAATCATGTTTTTTTCTAAAGTTTTTTTAGATAAGTTTGTATCTTTTGTATTATTAAGATCCATAGCTATAGAATTTTTTATTTGTGTGCTAGTATGAATAACTGTTTGATTACTATCATAGTTTGAGACAAATGTTGCAGAGGCATCTGTAATTAAATAAAAATAATCAGGGTGTAAGATATCAGCATAGCTCCTAATATATGCCACCTTATAACTACTTAAGACATCAATTTTTTTAACAACCCCTACAGGAATATTAGCAAAAAATATATTATCTATACCGCTAGTAATTACTTCATCCCCAATTTTTATATCTGACCATTTTGGGATAAATTTAATAACCATAGTTTGTGTATTTACACCAATAGCTACACCAGGAGCTCTATTTTTGCCAACAAAAACAGAAAATCTACATTTGGAGTTTGAAGTAAAAGAGCCATAAAGGTTATTGTTATGTATTTGAGCCACACCTGCTACAACATCTTCTTGAATAAGACCAAAAAGTACACCCTCTTGAGATTCTATATTTTTTGGTTTTGTCAAAATAATTTGGCTAAAGCTATTGAGTTTAACATAAGATATCGTCTGTACCAACTCTACACTTTGGGGTGGAGTTCTCTCTAGGGATGGAATCTTTCTGTAGAGATCTTTTACCTGTTGTATATAATGTTTTTGTTCTAAAAGATGTTTTCGCAGAAGTTTATTCTCTTGATTGAGTTGTTGTATATGCTCTTTTTGATAGAGATAACTTTGACTCTTATCTTCTACCTCTTGGGTAATATTACTATAAATTTGTTTAATAGGATTAACAATAGAGAGCAGTGAATCTGTAACTCTATCATCTTTTCTTGTGAATATAATAGTAAGAAAAAGTAGAACTAGTATAACAATAAGAATTCTACTTTTCATCTATATTAATCTTCGTAAGCAGTTTGTTGTAGGAGATCAATTTCATCTAAAGCTTTTCCAGTCCCTTTTGCCACAGCAAGAAGAGGGTCTTCAGCAACATACACAGGAAGTTTTACTAAGCTAGAGAGATATTTATCAATACCTTTAATCAATGCACCTCCACCTGTAAGTACAATACCATTTTCAACAATATCTCCAGCAAGCTCAGGAGGTGTCTGCTCTAGTACTGATTTAAGAGCTTCACCTATTTCACGAAGAGGCTCTTTCATAGCTTCTCTCATATCTTCACTTGTAATCTCTACAGAGTTTAGTGTCCCTTCTACTTGGTCACGACCTCTTACAGTAGCTACAAGTTCTTGGTCGAGTTTAATGGCAGTACCTATAGAGATTTTCAAATCTTCTGATACACGGTCACCAACCAAAAGGTTAAATCTTTTTTTAATATAATCTGTGATTGTTGCATCAAAACGGTCACCTGCTACACGAATTGATTTACTTAGTACCAATCCACCCAGTGAGATAACGCCAATTTCGGTTGTTCCTCCACCAATATCAACAACTAAGTTTCCATTTGGCTCACGAATAGGTAATCCTGCACCAATAGCTGCTGCCATTGGCTCTTCAATAAGATAGACATATCTAGCACCTGCATTCATAGCAGACTCTTTTACAGCCTTTCTTTCTACTTGTGTGAGACCATAAGGGACACAGATAATAACTCTAGGACTAAAAAAGCTTTTACGATTATGTGCCTTTTCTATAAAATAACGAATCATCATCTCTGTAACATTAAAGTCAGCAATAACACCATCTTTCATAGGACGAATAGCTTTTATATTGCCAGGAGTTTTTCCCACCATATCTTTAGCTTCTTGACCTACTGCTAATATATGTTCTTGACCATGTTTATCATACTGTATAGCAACAACAGAGGGTTCATTGATACTTATACCTTGCCCCTTAATAAGGACAAGAGTATTTGCTGTTCCTAAGTCAATAGCGAGGTCACTAGAGAAAGCTCCCAATAAATTTTTAAACATTTTTATCCTTTTTTAGGCAATTTTTTTATTTTTAATATAGAGTGGTTTTGCAGAATCTTTAATAACATCAGCAGTAATAACAACCTCATATCCATCAAGTTCAGGGAGTTCATACATAATATCAAGAAGTAGCTCTTCCATAATAGAACGAAGTCCTCTTGCACCAGTTTTTCTATCAATAGCTCTTTGCCCTATTAATTTGAGTGCTTCTTCTTCAAATGAGAGTTTAACATTATCAATATCAAAAAGTTTTTGATACTGTTTAATAAGAGAATTTTTTGGCTCTACTAAAATCTTAACCATATCTTCAAGAGAAATTTCACGGAGTGTAGCATGGACATGTAGTCTTCCTATAAGTTCAGGAATAAGACCAAAAGAGACTAAATCTCCTGATTCAACAAGATGAATTAAGTTCTCTTCTTCTTGTTTTGTTCTTTTTTCTTGACCAAAGCCCATCATATTGCTTCCAAGTCGTCTATTTATTATATCATTAAGTCCATCAAAAGCTCCCCCACAGATAAATAATATATTAGAGGTATCTATCTGTAAAAAGTCTTGATTTGGGTGCTTTCTTCCACCTTTTGGTGGAATATTAACAACAGAACCTTCAATAATCTTTAAAAGGGCTTGTTGTACACCTTCTCCTGATACATCACGCGTAATTGAACGATTTTCACCCATTCTTGCAACTTTGTCCACTTCATCAATAAAGACTATACCTTGTTGGGCTCTCTCTATATCTCCATCAGCTGCTTGTAGAAGTTTTGTAAGAATATTCTCAACATCTTCTCCTACATATCCTGCTTCTGTGAGGTTTGTAGCATCTGCAATAGCAATAGGTACATTTAAAAATCGTGCAATGGTCTGTGCTAAGAGTGTCTTTCCACTTCCTGTTGGACCAATAAGGAGTATATTTGATTTTGCAATCTGTGTCTCATCTTCTGGAATATCTTTAAATATTCTTTTGTAATGATTATATACAGCAACACTGAGTGTTTTTTTGGCTTGATCTTGACCTATAACATATTCATCAAGAATATTTTTAATCTCTTTGGGTATAAGAAGTTCTTGAGTAAACTCTTCTGGTTCTGCTATCTCTTCATCTCCAAAAAGTATTTTATATGCAGAGATTACACAGTTAGAGCATATATAAGCATCTGCTCCTGCTATAAGTGGATTATTCTGACTCTCAGAGGCATGACAAAAACCACATATTTTTTTAGACATCTATTTTCCTTTTAAATGCGATACCCCGTTTGGAGTTTTGTATAAATTCACTCATTTGAGTTATGGCTGTAGAGGTACTGTTTGTACTATAGTTATTCGCTACTTCTTGAAGGGCTTTTCCCTCTTCAAAAAGACTTTTATACGCTTTTTTTAGTTCATTAATAGTATCTCTAGGGAGGTTTCTTCTAAGACCTGTAATATTAAGTCCACGAAGATAGGCATGATTTCCTTGTGCCATACAAAATGGTGGCAAGTCTTGGGTTAATGCACTCGCTCCCGCTAGCATAGAGTAGTCACCTAGTTTGACAAATTGATGTACAGCACTCATAGCACCAATAACAACTCTATTACCTATCTCAACATGACCACCTAGATTGGTAGCATTTGCAATTATACAGTGGTTTCCAATAATAATATCATGTCCTATATGAACATAGCCCATAAGAAGATTATTATCTCCAATACTTGTAAGAGAACCACCACCTATTGTTCCAGGATTAATAAAGGCAAACTCTCTAATTGTATTATTATCACCTATACTAAGCTTAACATCTTCATTATTAAATTTAAGGTCTTGCGGAATAGACCCTATGACTCCATGAGAGAAGATACGATTATTCTTACCAATAGTAGTGTTACCCTCAATAACTACATGAGATGCAATAGTAGTTCCATCACCAATTGTAACTTTTGAGGTTATATAAGCAAATGGACCAATAGTTACATTATCGCCTAGTACGGCTCCATCTTCTATTATCGCTGTTGGGTGTATAGTTTGCATTCTAAGTATCTATCTCTTATTTATCAACAATCATAGCTTTAAGTTCTGCTTGTGCAACGACTTTTCCATCTACTAACGCTTTTGCATCAAATTGCCAAACAGCACCTCTTTGTTTTGAAACTGTAATTTCATATACTAATTGATCTCCTGGTGTTACAGGTGATCTAAATTTAGCCTTATCAATACTCATAAAATAAACAACTTTATTTGCACTCTCTTCTTGTTCTTCTGGGGGAAGGCTTTTAAATGCCAAAACTCCACCAGCTTGAGCCATGCCTTCTATAATCATTACACCTGGATAGATAGGATGATCAGGGAAATGCCCTTGAAAAACTGGTTCTGAAATAGATACATTTTTATAGCCACTAATTGATTTTCCCTCTGTGAGGTCAGTAATCCTATCAACTAATAAAAATGGATAACGGTGTGGCAAGATCTTTTGTATATCAACAACATTATAAAGCAAGCGAAGCCCTTTGTGAGAAAATTTTGATATTTTATCTAAATAATAGTTAAAATGCAATTATTCATATTTTTGATATTAATTATTTTCAAATAGATTCTTGCTATAATGGTTGAAAATTACATCAATAACAAAAGGAGTTTTATGCCTAAAAAAGATAGTGCATCAGACCTAATTAATACTCTTACAAAAGCTATGGATAAAGTTTCTACAGCTAAAAGTAACAGAGAAATTAATACTATTATACAAAAATTATTACTAGATTTTACTAATTCAGAATTTGCAAGTTTTCTTGTATATAATAAAAACACACAATGCTTATATACACATAAAGAGGATACTAGTGAAGTATCTATGCTAAATCCTCAAGGGCTTTTAGGAGATGCTTATTTAGGTAAAAAGTCAGCAATTTATAATCATATAGCAAGTGAAAAATATTATATAGCACATATAGATAATCCTGAAAACAGTCGTATTAAATCACAAATAATTGTGCCTATAACTAAAGATGATACGCTTATTGCTATTGTCCGTGTCTCTCGCTCTATTCGCTATATTAATAATTATACAGAACATGATTTAGACCTTATTACATCATTAACACCTTTTCTTATAAAAGTATCATCCATACTCTCTTCGCAAACAAAAGTATCTGATATAACACTTCAAGCTACGCAGATAAGCCAAAATATTGCAGATATAGAAGAGAAAAATGATACAACTCAATCACAAGAAGATGTAATGCTTTTTATCTCTAATACAGTCCATGATATTAGAACACCAGCAAATACACTGTATGGTTTTTTAGAATTAATTGAAAATCAGGTTAAGGATTCACGCTTACGAGGTTATATAGAAAATGCCAAAGAGAGTGCATCATTTATTAACCAACTTACAGATTCTATATTGCAAAAATCTAAACAAGAGTATGAGATAGATAAACCTTTACTTGTAGCAGTAAATAGTATAAAATTCTTTTCTCAAATTGCTAATAGCTTTTCTGCAAATATGCTAAATAAAAATATAAACTATACAATCTTTATTGATCCACTTATTCCAAAAAAAATAAAAACCAACTCTCTAATATTAAAAAGAATTTTGATTAACCTCTTAGGTAATGCCTATAAATTTACTCCTACAGATAAAGATATAATCTTTTCTATACTCTTTGATGCAACGAATAATAGTTTAAAATTTTCGATTAAAGATAGTGGTATTGGTATTGACAAAAGTAGGCAAGAAGCAATATTTGAGGCATTTAAACAGGCGGAAGATGCTACAAGTGAAAAGTTTGGAGGTACAGGCTTAGGCTTATCTATCTCTGCACAGTATGTTAAAGACTTGGGTGGTTTACTCTGTTTAGATAGCGAAATAGATAGAGGGAGTAATTTTTATTTTGAGATACCTATTAATAGTATAGATACTGCACCTTCTCAAAAACCTCTTCTTTTCAAGAAAAAAACAATTACAATTTTAACTGATACATATAAAAGTAGTGATGTAGATTTGATTATAGACTATATTCTCTCTCTTGGAATGTCTAGAGAAAAAATCAATGTTACGAATACTCTTTGTATAGATACCACGCATCTTTTTTGTTTTGAACATAAATTTGATAAAGAGATAAAGAGTATTGCCAAAGAAAAAAAGATAGAACTTGTAGTTGTAGAAGAGGCTTTATTTTCTCTAAAGAATAATGCTCTTTTTAATGATGTAACACTGATTTCTAAAAATACTTACTATGGGGATACAATTCATTCAACACTCTTAACTGAAAAAATGAGTAGAGTTTTGATAGTTGATGACAATAGAATTAACATAGAACTAATTAAAGCAATATTAGAAGATGAGTATTGTCAATTACATACAGCAACAAATGCAACAGAAGCAATTATGGCATTTAAAGATGCTTATCTTAAAGGAGAGTCTTATGATATGATTTTCTTAGATAAATATCTACCTACTATTTCTGGTACAGAGGTAATACAGACAATTAGAGATATAGAGAAAGATAAAAATATTAATCAAATTTATGCAATTTCTATCACAGGAGACCCTTTACAAACTTCTGAAGAAAAAGAGCTATTTGATATGTTAGTAACAAAACCTTTTAATAATACTAAACTCAAAGAGTCATTTTATAAGGCTTTAGAATCAAAGGGTGTAGATAATATTTGAGTATCTATTTATCAATTAAGTAACAAAGGGGTTACTTAATCAAAAAAACTTATCTTTTATCTTTAAAATAATTATTTTTTAATCCAAAGTTTACTAGAATCATAGCTAGGCAAACGCTCTTAATGTGATACTTTAAGGGGTGCTTATATTTATTATAAGTCAAGCTAAAATTTAAGGAGGAAGCATGAAACTTGGTTTCTTGGTTGACCTAAACCTTTGTATGGGTTGTAAAGGTTGTGAGGTTGCCTGTAAGGTGGAGAATGAAGTACCACTAAGCTCTTGGCGACTACGCGTTAAATATATTGATATGGGGACATTCCCTGATGCATCGAGACATTTTACACCATTGCGTTGTAATCACTGTGAAAATGCACCATGTGAAAGAATTTGTCCTGTGTCGGCACTACATTATTTGGAAAATGGTATTGTAAATGTTGATAGTGAGCGTTGTATAGCCTGTGCTGGATGTATGATGGCCTGTCCGTATGGAGCTATCTATATGGATCCAGAGACAAATACAGCAGATAAATGTACTTATTGTGCGCACCGTATAGAGAGTGGCATGATGCCTGCATGTGTAGTTGCTTGTCCTGTTGAAGCAAATATATTTGGTGATATAGAAGATGATAATAGTCATATTTCTCGTTATATTATGGAGCATCAAGGTGGCGTTCAGGTGCGTAAACCTGAAAAACATACTGATCCTAAACACTTCTATGTAGGAGGCGGTAATCAGACACTTAATCCTTTAGCTCATAAACGAATAGAAGGATATGGTCTGTTTAATAATATCACACACTTAGATCATGTTGGTGATCCTCATCATAGTATTCTTGATAGATTTTTAGCTCCATTTGCAAGTCACGGTGCATCTGATAATAAAAGTTTTATAGATTTCAAGCAGACTACAGATGATAACTCTACTAAAGATGAATCGCATGAAGATAAAGGAGGTCACTAGATGGTAGAACATACTATTAATGCGACAAATGCTGTCGTAACGATGGATGTCGCCCTTCCTGGAATTATCTGGGGATGGATGATTACACTTAATATGTGGGCAAAAAGTATTGGAACAGGTGTTGTTTTGATTGGAGCATTTTTACTCTATAGACACAAAAAAGAGGATATGCCAAGCCTTAGATGGACAATGCCACTTATCTCATTTATTGCGTTGAATGTTTTCTTACTCTTCACACTTGTAGACTTACATCAGCCTTTGCGAATGATTAATATTTTCTTACACCCACACTGGACTTCAGCAATTACAGTAGGTGCGTGGATGGCTACAATATTCACTGGATTAATCACTGTTATGATGGTTATTAGTGGATTTGATGCTTTCCCTGACTTTAGAAGACATTGTGAAGTAGCAAAAACGGTAAGAGGTAATAGTGATGTTTATGAAAAAATATTCCCATTTACTGTTTTTCTTGCAATTCCTGTAACGCTCTATACTGCTGTAATTATGGCAGAATCAAGTGCAAGAGAGTTGTGGCAAGCACCAACAGAGTTAATGCAGATGCTTTTAGCTGCTTTTATGGCAGGTTCTGCGACACTTATCTTTATCTCTGATAGCTGGAGCAAAGAAGTTCGCAAAGATTTAGCTCTTGTTTTGGCTATGTCTGTATTCTTTAGTTTTATGATGTATATGGGAGAGTACTTCTTCTCATTTAAAGCAGCAGAAGCAGAAGCAACACTAGCATTTGTTCACTCTGGTGGTGAATATAATATTCAGTTTTGGATGGCAATGTCGTTAGGTTTTATTGTTCCTTTCTTTTTGGCTACAGCAAATATTAAGAATGATAATAAAACACTTCTAAGATTTGCAGCTATTTTGGCATTGATTGGGCTTTATCTTGCAAAAGATGTATGGCTTAAGATTCCACAACTATTACCGTTAAGTTAAGAAGGAGATATCAATGACAAAAACTATGAACAGTAACAAGCCCTCGTTTATCGAAAGTAGACGAAGCTTCCTTAAAGGCAGTGCATACACTGTCGCTGGTGCAGCAATTGCTAAGGGTGTATTTGAGACAATCGCATCTACTCCTGCCGTAGCAGAAGATAGCAAATTTACTCCAACGCCAAAAACTCTCTCTTTTTATCCACCTCTTAATGAGTGGGATAGCTTTACAGAGCTTGATGGTGATGATTGGAAACGCGGTGGTACAGGACGACATGGTGTAGAGAGTGAAAAAAATCCTGATGGTATCAAAGCCACAGAATATATGCTTGTTCCTACAGCATGTTCTAATTGTGAAGCCGCATGTGGACTGACTGCATGGGTAGATATTGGTACATATAAAAAGGGTGGTCAATTAGCCGTTCGTAAATATATGGGTAATCCATTACACGCAGGTAGTCGTGGTAGAAACTGTGCCAAAGGGTATGCAACACAATCACAAATGTATGATCCAGATCGTATTCCTTTCCCTCTTAAAAGAGCTCCTGGTAGCAAAAGAGGTGAGGGTAAATGGGTTAGAACTACTTGGGATACTGCTATGGCAGAGATTGGTAAAAAGATGCATGATACACTTAAAGTGGGTGATGAAATCTCTAAAAAATCAATTATGTACCATGTCGGTCGTCCAAATGAAAATGGATTTGGACACCGTGTTCCTCACTCTATGGGTTGTGATGGATATGATTCTCATACAAACATCTGTTCAGCAGGTGCGAGAGAGGGAACTATACAGTGGGCAAATGATGATAGAAACTCACCTGATTGGGTTAATGCAAAGCTTATATTCTTGCAATCATCTCACGCTGCTGATGCAGGTCACTACTTCCAACAGGCAGCTGGTCTTATAGCAGATGCTCGTAAAAAAGGTGCAAAGCTTGTAGTTATGGATCCTAGAATGTCAAACTCTGCGGGTATGGCTGATCTATGGGTTCCATGCTGGCCTGGTACTGAGACAGCTTTGTATCTCTATCTTGCAAACCGTATTCTTAATGAAAAAGGTGTAAATGGCGAAGATTTAGTCAACCATGCATTTGTTAAAAACTGGGTAAACTGGGATAGATTGATGGCTGATAAAAAATATCTTGGCTATCTTGTAGAGAGAGGTTATATCAAATCTGTACCAGAAGGTAATAAATACGAAGACTTTATTACTATGATTCAAGAGATGTATAGTGGATATACGCTTGATTTTGTAGTAGAAGAGTGTCGTATAGAAGCAAGAATCGTAGAAAAACTCTATGATATGTTTATTGACGCAGGTGCAAGAGTAACTACATATATATGGAGAGCAGGACCAATTGCTCACCGTGGTGGTTGGATGATAGCTAGAGCTGGATTCTTGCCTTTTGTATTGCGTGGAGCTATGGCTGGTGACAAAGGTGGTGTAGGTCTGCACCACTGGCATGTTATTTCTGTCAATGGTAAAGGTGACGCTGCCTCACAAGCAGGGCAGAGACCTCCTAAAGTAGATGTATGGAACGAGATAGCTTGGCCTCCTGAGTATCCATTGAGTACTTATGAGATGAGTCATATTATGCCTCACCTTCTTATGGATGAAGAGTGGCAAGACAAATGGACAAAAAAAGGTCTCACTGTTCCTAAAAAATTGGCAGTTTGGATTCCTAGAATGTACAATCCAGTTTGGATTAATCCAGATGGTTTCAGATGGATAGAAGCACTCAAAAGAGAAGATAAAATTGAGATGAGCTTTAACCTCTCTCCAACTTGGTCAGAGACAAACTGGTACTGTGACTATGTACTACCTGTTGGTTTAGCAGGTGAGAGACACGATCAGCATTCAGAAGCTACAAAACCTGCACGATGGTTAAGCTTCCGTAATCCTGCTCTAAGAGTTGCACTTGAAAAAATGGGTTGGAAGCCAGAAGACCCAACAAGAGCCACACTCGAAGCACACATTAAAGCGGGTCTTGGTGAAGTTTGGGAAGAGGTAGAGTTTTGGGCAAATATTATGGTACACCATGTAGACCCTGATGGTTCTTTGGGTGTAAGAAAATATTGGGCTTCAAAAGAAGATCCTAGCCGTGCTGTAACAATTGCAGAGTGGTATCAAGCAGCCTTTGATAAACTCCCAAATCTCAAAAAAGCAGCTTCAGCAGCATATCCTGACTCTAAGTATCCTAACTATGAAATGATGAGAGATAGAGGTACTTGGCTAGAAGAAGATAATATCTTTAAACCTCAAGAGAGAGACCTCAAAAAAGTTGGAGATAAGTATATTGCTCACGGACACGAATATAGTGCAAGTGATGTAACAAAAGATGAGTTTGGTGCATTACTTGTTGATGACCATACACATGGTGGTAAAAAAGCTATTGGTATTGAAGTTGATGGAGAGATTAAACAAGGTTTCCATACACTAAGCCGTAAACTTGAGTTCTATTCAGAGTGGTTCAAAGAGTGGAAATGGCCTGAGTATGCTATACCTATCTATCCAAAAGATAAAGAAGAACGAAAGAAAATGATACATGTCGTAAGTCATGTTCACCATGATTATATGGAAAAAGATAATGAGTTTGCACTCAATACTGTATTTAGACTCTCATATAATATCCATACTCGTTCGGTTAACTCTAAGCACCTTATGGAGATTTCACAAAACCATAATCCTGTATGGATTAATACTGATGATGCCAAAAGACTAGGTATCAAAAGAGGTGACGCTATTAAGGTTACAGTATCTGATACTGTATCAGGTCTTGAATCAGGATACTTTATTGCTATGGCAGTGCCTACAGAGGGTACTATGCCAGGTGTTACAGCCTGTTCACACCACGCAGGAAGATGGAAACTCAAAAATGCTGTAGAGATTCCTGGTTTTGAACAAAAACTAGGAGTTATGGGTATTGGTGCACCTCTTTATGATATGACTATGGATGGCAAGATAGGTACACTTAAGCCTACAGAAGGTCTTGATAAAGGTATGATGGACAGAAGAGAGACATGGCAGTTTAAAGAGTACAATAAAGACCTAGACAATATTTGGTGGGATGGACTCAGTGGTTCATGGCAAAATGCCGTAGCCCCAAGCCATCCAGACCCTATTGCAGGAAACCATGCTTGGCATCAAAAAGTTCGTATAGAACTGGCAGGAAAAGATGAGCAAATAGGTGATATTTATGTCAACTATGAAAACAACATGAAAGTCTACAAAGAGTGGAGAGATAAACTAACTCGCCCACTAGATGTAACAGACACACTCAGAAGACCAACACACATGAAACGACCAGCAGTACCTTTGTCTGCCAAAGCGTACGCTGTAAAACTTACATAATTTTTACACACTTCATTTGACTCCCAAATTTCTTTGGGAGTTAGACTTTTTTTCTATATACCAATCACCTATCATAATAGAACTTTCTCAATATTTTTTTAAATCAAATTTATAGGTTAGCTTTAAGTAGATATAATAAAGTTTATTTTTTACAAAGGATAGGTGATGCAAACTATACCTTTAGATATTCAAGAAATTAAGAAAGAGAATAATAAACAATATAGCATTGATGAAGCTAGAGCTAAATTAGGCTTTTAAATAGAGTTGTAGGGTGGATGAAATCCACCATTTAAAGGATTTTTAAAATGTCAAATACACTCAAAGCGTTTATAAATATCGTCAATAACTACCAATATAATATTCAAACAATTACAAGTGGAAACAATAGAGCTAATAATATGGGTGAGGGTTTAGAAAACTATATCCAAAATGCCTTTGCCAATACTTTTAAAGAAACAGCTCAAAAATTAGAAATATTTCAAGAGATATTTTCATATCAAGGAAATAAAAATAATCCACCTGATTTAATCCTCAAAAATAGCGATGCTATAGAGATAAAAAAGCTAGAGAGTAAAAATTCAGCCATAGCTCTAAATAGCTCTTACCCCAAAGACAAACTCTATGCCTCTAGCACAATGATAACCAAAGCGTGTAAAGAGTGTGAAACATGGACACAAAAAGATATGCTCTATGCCATTGGTCATATTCCCAAAGCCACCAAAAATCTAAAATCTCTTTGGCTTGTCTATGGAGATTGTTTTTGTGCAGATAAAGAGACTTATGAGAAGATAAAGGATACTATATCAAACGGCATCAACGCTATAGAAAATGTAGAATTCACACCCACAAATGAACTAGGAAAAGTCAAAAAAATAGACCCTTTAGGTATTACAGACCTTAGAATTAGAGGTATGTGGCATATTGAAAATCCAAATAAAACTTTTGATTATCTCTATGAGTATGATGAGAGTAAATCATTTCAGTTAATAGCTTTGATGACAAAAGAAAAATATAATAGTATGCCAAAAAATGATAGAGAGATTATTGAGAATATGGAGAGTGTTGAGGTGAGAGAAGTTAAAATAAAGAATCCTAATAATCCTGTGAGGTTGGTTGATGGGGTTTTGTTAGGGTTTAGAATATAAATGGAGAAAAATTGAGAAAAAGATTTTCTGAAAGAAATGGTTTTATAGAAGTACGAGATACATTTCAAATTGATAGTATGGATAATGGATTAAAAAGTAGATTATGGAATAAAATAAAAATAACATTTATTGATACTCTTATAGGATATAAGCACTCTATGGTCTTGCATTCAGATGATCGTGATAATTATTATGAATCAGAGGGTGGATTACTTAGGCAAGAAAATGATAAATATTTTGTTTTAAAAATTTATGACCAATTTTTAAAAGACTCTATTGAACCTTTATCATATTCAAAAAATAACATCAAAAAAGATTTGAAAAAAAGATATTTTAATTTTGAATGGTATGAAGTTTATGACTTTATAGAATATATATCAGAAATATATCATGAACAACAAATTTCTACTAAATTTAGAGAAGAGGTAAATCAGATTTTAGAAGAAGAGATGAGTGGATATAGATTTATAGATAGTTATATTGCTCCAATTATTGATGAGGTTGAAATTAAAGAAGTTGAAGAGGCTTTATGTTGTAAGTATACCCCTGCAAGAAAACATCTATCAAATGCCTTAGAGCTTTTAAGTGATAGAGAAAATCCTGATTATCAAAACTCTATTAAAGAGTCTATTACTGCTGTAGAGTCTGTAGCTAAGATTATCACAGGAAAAGAGACAGATTTAGCAAATTGTTTAAAAATTATAGATATAGATTTGAATAAGCAGTTTAAAACTTCAATGATAAATCTCTATGGTTGGACTTGTAAAGAAGATGGAATTAGACATGGACACACAAAAGAAGAGTTAAAAACTTCATTTGAAGAGGCTAAATATATGCTTGTAAGCTGTTCAGCATTTGTGAATTATTTGATAGCAAAAAATAAAGAAGATTAAATGCAAATAATCTCCCTATTCTCAGGAGCAGGTGGTTTAGACCTTGGTTTCAAAAAAGCAGGGTTTCAAACCATTTGGGCAAATGAGTATGATAAAGAAATTTGGGAAACTTTTGAGAAGAATTTTTCTGATACGGTTTTGGATAGACGGAGTATTACGCAAATTCCATCGAAGGATATTCCTGAAACTCTAGGGCTGATTGGTGGGCCTCCTTGTCAGAGTTGGAGTGAGGCTGGTAAATCTCGTGGGATAGATGATGATAGAGGGCAACTCTTTTTTGAGTTTATTCGTGTGTTGCGAGATAAGAAGCCTCTGTTTTTTTTGGCTGAAAATGTATCTGGTATGTTGGCTTCAAAGCATAGTGAAGCTTTGGAAAATATCAAAAATCATTTTATTGATAGTGGTTATGATTTGTCTTTTGAGATGCTTAATGCTAAAGATTATGGGGTGGCACAAGATAGAAAGAGAATATTTTTTGTGGGTTTTAGAAATGATTTAAATATAAAGTTTGAGTTTCCAAAAGGACAAAAAGAAAAATTGACATTGAAAGACATTATTTGGGATTTAAAAGATAATGTGGTCTCAGCAGATGAAAAAAATTATACTCTTGATAAATGTAAATTCCTAAATCATGAATATATGCTAGGTGGATTTTCTTCTATGTTTATGTCTCGTAATCGTGTGAGGGCTTGGGATGAACCATCATTTACTATCCAAGCAGGAGGACGACATGCACCACTTCATCCACAAGCCCCCAAAATGCAACTTGTAGAAAAAGATAAACGATGCTTTGTAGAGGGTCATGAAGATTTATATAGGCGACTAAGCATTAGAGAATGTGCTAGGGTGCAGAGTTTTCCTGATGAACATCTTTTTTATTACAAAAATTTAAGTGCAGGATATAAGATGGTGGGGAATGCTGTGCCTCCTACTTTGGCGTATGCTTTGGCATTGGCAATAAAAAAGGTGTTCTAGTATGACAAAATATAAAACTATAGATCTTTTTTGTGGGATTGGTGGGGTGAGAAAAGGATTTGAACGGGTAGGGGAGTATGAAAATATTTTATCAGCAGAAATTGATAAATATGCTTGTATGACTTATGAACATCTTTATGGAGAAAATCCACTTAATGATGTTAGAAGTGAAGAGTTTAAAGAAAAAGTTCAAAATTTATCTTATGATATTTTACTTGCTGGTTTTCCTTGTCAAGCATTTTCTATTGCAGGAGAGAAGAGAGGTTTTGAAGATAGCACAAGAGGTACACTCTTTTTTGATGTGGCTGATATACTCAAACGCACACAACCCAAAGCCTTTTTATTAGAAAATGTAGAAGGACTCTTTCGGCATGATAAAGGGAAAACCTTTAAAATTATTATAGATACTTTGGTCAAAGAGTTGGGATATGAAATTGTGGGAGTAGAAGATATTGATGGTCTTCTAAGCTATGATTCAAAATCATTTTTAAGAAAAACTGTAGATTTTGGACTGCCACAAAAAAGAGTTAGGACTTATATTATGGGATTTAGAAAAGATTTAGTACCTAATAATTACAAATTTAAAGAACTCCCTACTAAAAAAGATAAACCTATTTTTAATAATTTATATGAGTTGTTAGAAGAGAATGTATCTGCCAAATATTACTTATCAGAACAGTATATTAAAACATTAGAAAAACACAAAGCCAACCATCAATCTAAAGGCAATGGTTTTGGCTACAAAGTAGTAAATATTGGAGAAAACCCCATTTCAAATACTATTTTAGCCACAGGTGGAAGTGGAAAAGAGCGAAATTTAGTCTTACAAGAAAAACCAGAATATTATGGGATGATGTTTGGTACAAAAAAGACACCTATCAATGACCAAGGTATTAGAGTTATGACTCCAAATGAATGGGCAAGACTGCAAGGCTTTAAAGATTATGCCTTTGTTGAAGATGGCAAAGATACTTTTTCATTTCCAAAAAAAGTAAGTGAAACACAACAGTATAAGCAATTAGGCAATTCTGTTTCAATACCAGTGATAGAAGAGTTAGCAAAATATATGTATAAACAATTAGCGGAGTTTGAAAATTATGGGATTTAATAGAGGTGAATGGTCAGAACTTTATACTTTTTTGACACTTTTGATTTATCCAAATTTAGCAATAACTGATGCGCATCTAAAAGTGATAAATACTAATACTTTTGAAATTAGAGAGATATACCTCGCAGATAATAGAAGATATAAAATTCAAAAAGATAAAAATATCACTAAGATAAGAGCTAATAATATTGAAAATATCTATTTAATTGATACTATCAAAGAGAAAAAAGAGTTGTTATTAGAAAAAATTATGACTCACAAAAAATCAAAAGGTTCATTTGAGATAGAGGAAATAGAACCTTTCATTAATGACTTTCTTGATGGTAAAAAGTTTAAAGGAAGCTCAAAAACTAAGGGTGACTTAAGTGCTAGAGTATTGGATAAAAAAAGAGAAATGAGTATAAATTTAACATACAATATTAAATCTAATCTAGGAAGCCCTCCTACACTTTTAAACGCCTCTAGGCATACAAATTTTATTTATGAAATAGAAAATATAGATGATGAAATAATGAAACAAAATAATATTATTAAGGGTAGAAAAAAGCTATTAGATAGATGTAACTTTCTAAAATCAAATGGAGCAGTTTTTAAGTTTATTCAAACCGAAAGTACTCTCTTTGCTAATAATTTAAAACTGATTGATTCTGATTTAGATAAAATTTTAGCTCAAATGTTAATTTTATCTTATGAAGACAATGAAAAAGATATTAAAAAATTATTGGTATCTATCATTAATGATACAACTTCTGAAATTTATTACAAAAAGAAAATAGGTGATTTTGCGAATGCTGTAACATTTGGCATGAGAGCAAGTGAAGCTTGGGATGGAATCAATGAAGTTAATGGTGGTATTATTATAGTCACAAAAACAGGTGCAGTATATCTGTTGGATTTAATTTATTTTAAAAGTATTGTTGATACTTATTTGATTGACAATATTAAGCTAGAGAGTCCAAGTTCAACTAGATATAAAATGTTTGATATTTACAAAGAGAATGATAAATATTATTTTAAACTCAATTTACAAATTAGGTTTAAGTCATGATAGAAAATGGATTTGCATATATTACTGTGCTTATTGTAATTGCTTCGTTGGTTGTTTATGCACAAGAGTATTATAAATGGAAAATATTTGAGTATTTACCTGCTATTGTAATTATCTATTTTACTGCTATGGTATTTTCTACGCTAGGAGTATGGCAAAAGAGTGTAGAGATTACGGCTACTTATAAGAGTGTTAAATCTAATATTTTACCTGCAATGATTTTTTTGCTTTTATTACATGCTGATTTGCGTCAGATTAGAGCATTGGGTATAAAGATGGTTTTTACTTTTTTGCTAGCTACAGTTAGTATAGCCATAGGATTTATTGGGATGTTTGCTTTTTTAGAACATCTCTTTGAACCTGATGCATGGAGAGCTTTTTCGGCTTTGTGTGGAAGCTGGATGGGGGGGACTGCTAATATGGTAGCTATTCAGAGTGCATTAGCTGTGCCAGATAGCAAGATGGGCTATGCTCTGCTTATAGATTCTATAAATTACTCTGTATATATTATGCTTCTTTTGGCTCTTGTACCTTTGGCACATAGATTTAACCATTGGAGTAATGCTGATACATCTACGCTTGAAACAGTGGGTCAAAAGCTCTCTTTGGCAAAAACTACAGAAGCTATCTCGTTTCATTCACTTTTTTTGCTTCTTGGTATGGCTCTTTTGGTTTCTGTTATAAGCCAAACTATTGCTCCTTATCTTCCTATCAATAATTTTGTAACAACAAATACTTGGGTTGTTATTATTACTACAATTATAGGGATAATTTTTGCTATGACTCCTTTTGGTAAAATGGCAGGTTCGAGTGAACTAGGTAATATTTTGCTCTATCTTATGGTGGCTCTGATTGCTTCTCGTGCTAATTTTTCAGAACTTACACAGGCACCTTTGTATGTAGTGGCAGGATTTATGATTATTGCTATTCATGGGATAATAATGCTTGTGTTTGCCAAGATATTTAAGTTGGATTTATTTACACTAGGAGTTGCTTCGCTTGCAAATATAGGAGGCGTAGCCTCTGCTCCAATACTTGCAGGAGCTTACTCTAAGTCACTTATTCCTATAGGAGTATTGATGGCTATGATGGGATACATTTTAGGAACTTTTGGAGGCTTGGCTGTGGGCAAAGCTATGCAGATGATAGCAGGATAATATCTGTTAATCCATAGCTTTGATAAATGTATTGTAAACCTCTGCTAACTCATGGTCTTCTTTTTCCATAGAGAGGGTATCTCCTGTTTTGACGGCATGTTCTAGTACTGCTAATCGTTTGACAAGGTACTCAAAAATCTCTTTATTAATATCTGGAATTTTATTATGACTCAAAGGGTTTTTATCAAAACCTCTTTTTATGACTCTTGCAGGGATACCTATGGCTGTGGAGTTTGGGGGAACATCTTTGACTACTACAGAGTTGGCACCTACTTTTGAGTTTTTGCCAATAGTAATATTTCCCAAAATCTTAGACCCTGCACCTATAACTACATTATCTTCTACTGTAGGGTGTCTTTTTCCACTAGTTAGGCTTACCCCTCCTAGAGTAACTTGTTGATAAATAACAACATCTTGTCCTATAATAGCAGTCTCACCAATTACTACACCTACACCATGGTCAATAAAAACTCTTTCGCCTATTTGTGCAGCTGGATGAATATCAATAGTGGTCAAAAACTGTCCAATAGCTGAGATAAATCGTGGTAAAAAACGCAGACCTCTGTTGTAGAGCCAGTGTGCATGACGATGAAAAAATAGAGCCCATAAACCAGGATAGTTAAATAATAGTTCAAAACTAGAGTGTAAAGCAGGATCATTTCTTTTGACATTTAAAAAATCCTCTTTAATAAGAGTATAGAGTCTCATAAACTCTCCTTTGTAGCTTGAATAGTTTTAAGATAGCTATTTTCACTTAAATATAGATAAAGTTTACCTAGAATATCTATTTTCCCTTCATGAGTTAATACATTAGAAGATTCTATAGTAAATTTGAGTTGTTTATCTATTTTGTTTGTATTATAATCTAAATCATCCAAGATATCCAAAAGGTTTTGAGCCTCAATAATATTTTTGAGTTCTCTATTCCCCTCTTTATCAAAGCTTACAACTACTTCTGTAGGATGTGTAAAGAGGTTGTGTTTCATTCCTAATACTTCTTGGTATGCACCTGTGAGGAAAAAGCCCAAAAAGTACTCCTCTTGGGTAACATCTATATCATGCAGATACAGAGGTAGTTTTGGATTAAACTCTATTGCTCCGTCGCTATCGCATGTAATATCCCAAATACTTGCAGGGCGGTTGGGTTTGATGTCTAATCTATCTAGAGGCATAATAGGGAAATTCTGAGAGAGTCCCCAGAAATCTGGTAGGGATTGAAAGACTGAAAAATTCACAAGGTACTTCTCTTGAATGCGGTTTTGGAGTCGTTTTAACTCTTTGCTATCTTCATCTTTAAGCAGTACAATAGCTTTTTTAATAATGAGATTTACTAGTATCTCTGTATTAGACTTATCTTCAAGGTCAATATATCCTAAATCAAAGAGGGTAAAGAGTGACTCTAGGTGGTCGAGTGCATCATGGAGATATTCGTGTGCATTGGTGTGTGATAGTGAGTTAAAAAGGTCATAAAGCTCTTGAACAAGTGGTGGGTTTTGCTCTTTGAGGCGGAGGCTTTTTTGGTGATACTCCTGAGAGAATAGCTCTAGTACAGGAGCAATAAGCACAGAGTGACTTGCAGCAATATAGCGTCCTGACTCTGTAAATATATCAGGCTGTGGTACGCCTTTGGATTTTGCTATCTCTTGCATCAAAAAGATAACATCATTGGCAAACTCTTTGAGGGAGTAGTTTCTCTCTACTGCGTAGCTATGCTGTGCGTACTCCACGGCTAAACCACCGCCTATATTGATGGCTCGAAGTGAGGATGCTCCACGGTTTTTGAGGTCTGCATAGATATTTCCTGCCTCTCTTAGAGCTTTTTTGAGTGCAGAGATTTCACTCATCTGAGAGCCTATATGAAAATGAATCATCGAAAAGTGCTCTAGGAGTCCATTGTTAGAGAGTAGGTCATACCCCTCTAAGAGTTCTGTAGAGGTGAGACCAAACTTAGAGCTATACCCACCACTCTTTGCCCATGCTCCTACCCCTGAGCTATGGAGTCTAATCCGCATACCAATTTGGGGGGCTACAAAGGATTCTTGTGTGCTATTAAACTCTTTTGCCACCTCTATAATAGTCTCTAACTCCCCTAGACCCTCTATGGTCACTGTAATAAAATGCCCCATCTTTGCGGTGATAAAACAGAGAGCTATCATCTCTTTGTCTTTAAATCCATTGACTGTAATGGGTGCGCCAATGGGGGTTTGTGACATAGCGATAATAAGCTCCGCTTTGCTTCCTGCCTCTAGCCCATAGTTATAGGGCTTGGAGACCTCCATAAGAGAGTCTACAAAGTTGGGGAATTGGTTGACTTTGAGTGGAAATACAGCATAGAAAGAGCCTTGGTATGCAAATGACTCTCTTGCCTCTTGAAAGGTTGCAAAGAGCGTATCAATCTGCTTTTTAATAAGATGAGGAAAGCGGAGTAAAATAGGACCTTTGTAGCCTTTGGTTCGTATCTCTTTTGTAATCTCAAGAAGAGAGGGTTGATTGGCATAATTGAGGAGAATTTGACCATCTTTAATAATAAAATTATCATCACCCCAAATATCTAAACCAAAATCTTTCATGGATATAACCTCTATAAATTTTTTAGAAGTATACACTTTTTTTTAGGAAAAGAGAGCCTTTCTAGCGATTATAAAAAAATCTTTTGGTAGAGAGCTTCCTCATAGGCTACGACTACTTTATCTTTATCATACTCAATAACAGGGCGTTTTATTAGATAGTTCTCTCTTGCCATCCATGCTATTTTTCCCTCATCATCAAGGGTAAGCTCTTTGAGTTTGAGTTCTCTATATTTTGTGCCACGCGTGTTAAAAAGTACTTTTATATCTATCTGCTCTAACCATTGGCGAATCTTTGTCTCATCTACAGAGGTCTCTTTATAATCAACAAAATCAAACTCAATACCATTCTCTCTCATAAACTTTCTAGCTTTTCCTACTGTGGAGCATGTTTTGATACCATATATCGTCATGTTTTTCCCTAGTTTTAAATTTATGAGCATTATACAAAAACTCTATTAAGCTAAAATAGAGGTTTTTAGAAGAAAATAAGGGTAAAATTTGAAATAAGATTTACAAAGGTAGAATGAATATGGCAACTTATGTTCTTTTTGATACAGAGACAACAGGCAATCAAGAGAGAGACCGCATCATACAGATAGGTGCATTTATTATCTATAACAAAGAGCATATAGAGGTCTATAACGAACTCTGTAGTGCATCCTTGCCTATTAGTGTAGAGGCGATGGAGGTGCATAATATCACTCCTGATATGATAGAGCAGAAAGCACCATTTATAGAGACAGACTTTTATACAAAGCTTCTGAGTATCAATCAAGAGGAGAACTATCTGATAGCTCATAATATTGATTTTGATTTGGGTATGCTCAAAAAAGAGGGGTTTGTGAATAACTTTACACTTATAGATACACTAAGGTGTAGTAAGCACCTCTACCCTGATATGCCTTACCACCGTTTGCAATACTTTCGTTATGCACTAGAACTCTATAAAGATGAGGTTGCAGAGGCCAAGAGGGTAGGAGAGACAATCAAAGCCCATGATGCTATTGGTGATGTTATTGTGATGAAGCTTCTGCTCTCTAAATTAGTCAAAGAGGTTCAAAGACAGTTCCCAGAGAGTGATATAATGGCAAAATTAGCAGAGCTTACAGTGACCCCTGTGTTGATGAAAACATTTAAGTTTGGTAAATACAAAGGGGAGAGTATAGAGGAGATTTCGCATCAAGATAGAGGCTATATTGCATGGATGCAAAAGAGCTTAGAGCTAGATGAAGATATGCAGTATACGCTTGATTACTATAGCTAGGCAGAGGAGGGTGTAATGGAGTATATAGTATGGAGTGGTGATCCTGTTTTGATAAGTTTTGGGAGTTTGAGTATCCATTGGTATGGAGTGCTTTTTGCTTTGGCTTTTTTTGTGGGGATGAAGATTATGGAGTGGATATTTACCCATGAAGAGCAGAAGATAGAGGATGTAGAGCATCTCTTTTTGTATGTAATTTTAGGGGCTGTGATTGGAGCGAGGCTAGGGCATTGTCTCTTCTATGACCCTAGCTATTATCTTGCAAACCCTCTAAAGATATTTGCAGTATGGCAAGGTGGACTTGCTAGTCATGGGGGAGCTATGGGTGTGGTTATGAGCCTCTATATCTTCTCTTTAAGATATAACTACAGATATATATGGCTTTTGGACCGCATTGTAATTCCTGCTCTCTTAGCTGGGGCATTTATCCGTATAGGGAACTTCTTTAATTCAGAGATTATTGGAACAGTCTGTACGCTACCTTGGGCTATTATCTTTAGTAATTTTGATGCTACCCCTAGACACCCTGCACAGCTCTATGAGTCTTTGAGCTATTTTTTCCTCTTTTTTATTATAGTGTATCTTTACAAAAACTCTAAGTCTGCACTCAAAGATGGCTATCTTTTTGGATTCTATCTTATCTCTGTTTTTGGAGTGCGTTTTTTGATAGAGTTTGTCAAGTTAAAACAAGAGGCGTATAGTAATGAGTTACTCTTGAGTACAGGGCAGTTTTTGAGTATTCCTTTTATTGTACTTGGACTCTATACACTCTTTTTCTATAAGAGGAGCTAGTTATGGAGTATGGAGTTATTTCGCTGGTTATACCACTCTTGACAATCATCTTGGCTATTGTGACTAGAGATGTTGTTGTCTCTCTTTTGGGTGGTATTTTTGCTGGTGAGTTAGTGGTGCATAATTATCAAATAGATGAAGCTTTTGTAGCTATTTTTAATGGGATTATTACGCTCTTTGCTCAGGGGTGGATTACCAAGACTGTACTCTTTATTCTGCTTGTGGGGGCGATTATGAGAGTTTTGAATGAGAGTGGAGCCATAGAGCGATTTGTAGTATGGATTAGCCAAAAAGCGAGTCGTGTTGACTCCCCTAAAGGCTCTATGCTTTTGGCATATTTTTTGGGTGTAGTTATCTTTATAGAGTCCTCTATTACGGCACTTATTGCAGGAGTCGTGGCAAAACCTCTTTGTGATAAAAATGGCGTAAGCAGAGAAAAACTAGCCTATATCTGTGACTCTACCTCAGCACCAATCTGTTCACTTATCCCTCTAAATGCTTGGGGTGCATTGCTGTTGGGGCTTATTATGACTGCTATAGAGAGTGGAGTGGTGGAGGGGAGTGGGGTATCTTTGCTTCTTGCTTCGATACCTTATAACTTCTATGCTATCTTTACGCTTCTTATTGTGCTGTTTGTTATTTTGAAAGATTGGAATATAGGAGCTATGAGAGATGCCAAAGCTATAGCCTATATCAATACAAACCCTCAAAATCAACAAAAAGCTAACCTCTATCAGATGCTTCTACCTCTTATTGTAATGGTTGCAACTGTTCCTATAGCATTGTATATCACAGGCAAAGGAGATATTTTTGCAGGGAGTGGCTCTACAGCGGTCTATTACGCAGTGATTGTAACACTGATTTTTTTGTATCTTTACTATATTCCATCTAAAGTTATGAAGCATAAAGAGTATTTTGATGCTCTCTATCGTGGTATGGGCGAGATGATTCCTTTGGGGGTTATTATTGTTTTGGCTCTGCTTATTGGGAGTGTTATCAAAGAGCTAGATACAGCTAGATACCTAGCAGAACTTCTAAGTGGTACTATCCCCTCACTCTTTATCCCTCTGCTTATCTTTCTAGTATCAGCCATAACAGCACTCTCCACAGGGACAAGTTGGGGGACTTTTTCTATTATGATGCCTATTGCTTTATCTTTGGGGGCTACAATGGGTTTAGATTTACCACTGCTTATCGCTGCTGTTATCTCAGGAGGTATCTTTGGAGACCACGCATCGCCTATCTCTGATACTACTATTGTCTCCTCTATGGCAGCAGAGTGTGACCATATAGAGCATGTACGCACACAGATACCCTACGCTCTTCTAGGAGGAGCGATGGCAGGAGTGGCATTTTTGCTCTTTGGTTGGATTTTGTCGTAGTAAGATTAAAAGATTTAGGGTACAATTTTTGATTCAAATAGTGAGGAAAATATGAAAAAAACACTCTTAGCACTCTTACTCTCTCTATCCTTTAGCAATCTATGCTCTGCACCTCCTACACCACAAAGCTTCGCCTCTTCTCAGAGTAGTAAGCCTCGTGAGGTTTTAGTCAATATTATGGACGCTCAGATAAGCCAAGGTGTAGAGAGAATCATCACTCTATGGAACAAAGATTACGCCAATCCACAAGATCAGATTATGCACCTTATGCGAGTATTTAGAAAATTTAGTGACTCCCCAAAGATGCCTCTACAGCTTCTAAAAAATGAGACCTATAAACTGCAAGAGGTACTTAATAGTAATAAGATAATTTTGCATTTAGAGGCGTTACAGAAGCAGATTAATATCACCTATCATATACTTTTTGATTATGCAAGTCTTTTGGCAAAGACCAAAGAGGGAGATATAGATAGTATATATAGCTATCTACTCCAAGAGATGCCAAGGATGGTAGAGAGCTACAATAGTGTAGCCAAAGTGACAAACCAAGAGTATGGCTCTGAGGTTTTGCCATATTATAGATTAAATAGTAACTAAAAAGGACAAAAATGGAAAATGTAGTAGAGTGGTTACAAGAGAATGGAAACCTAAAAATAGTAGATGAACCTTTGGATATAGAGTTAGAGATTCCGCATGTTGCTTATATAGAGGTCAAAAAAGGGGAGTCAAGACCCATTCTCTTTACGCATCCCATAAGTAAATCACGAGGTATAGAGTATGATATTCCAGTATTGATGAATATCTTTGCCAACAAAGAGCTTACAGAGAAGATATTTGCAAAACACCCTGATGAGATAGCACAAAATATAGGACAACTCCTCAAACTCAAACCACCAAAAGGGTGGAGAGATAAACTAGCTATGCTTCCTCAGCTTGTAGCACTCAAAAATGTATTTCCCAAACGCTCCTCTAGCCGTGGAGTATGCCAAGAGGTTATTATTCCCAAAGAGAGAGTGGATTTAGATACATTGCCAATACTCACAACTTGGAGTGAAGATGGGGGTCCTTTTATTACAATGGGGCAGGTCTATACTCAGAGTCTTGATGGAGAGATGTCCAATGTGGGGATGTACCGACTCCAACAGTATGATAAAAACCACCTAGGGATGCACTGGCAAATCCACAAAGACTCCTCACACTTTTTTGACCAGTACCAAAAAGCAGGCAAAAAAATGCCAGTGACTATTGCTATAGGTGGAGATCCTCTTTATATATGGTGTGGTCAGGCTCCATTGCCTTATGGAATGTTTGAGATGATGCTCTATGGTTTTGTACGCAATAAAAATGCAAGGTTGGTCAAATCTATTACCAATGATATCTATATTCCTAGAGATGTGGATATTGTAATAGAGGGCTTTGTAGACCCAAGCAATCTCAAAATAGAGGGACCTTTTGGAGACCATACAGGCTACTACACACTCAAAGAGCCATACCCTGTGATGGAGGTAGAGACGATTACTATGAAAAAGTCGCCAGTATTTCAAGCCACTGTAGTAGGCAAACCACCCCTAGAAGATAAATATATGGGCTGGGCAACAGAGCGAATCTTTTTGCCTCTTTTGCAAACAACTGCACCAGACCTTATAGACTATTATATGCCAGAAAATGGAGTCTTTCATAATCTTATCTTGGCCAAAATGAAAACACACTACAAAGGACATGCACAGCAGTTTATGCATGCATTTTGGGGTGTAGGGCAGATGAGTTTTGTAAAACATGCTATTTTTGTAGGTGAAGATGCTCCAGAGCTAGAGGATGATTGGCAGATAGCAGAGCATATACTCAATAGACTCACCCCCAAAAAGATACTGATTACCCAAGGTATTATTGATGCCCTAGACCATGCAAGTGATGAGACTTTGGTAGGTGGAAAACTAGGCATTGATGCTACAGATGATGAGGTAGAAGAGGGTGTAAGTGAGCCTCTAGCAGACCAAGAGTTACTTAAACTTATGCAAGAGATAGATAGTGATATTCATAATCTAAAACAGTATATGACAGATACCAAAAACCCAATTACCATAGTAGCCGTAGATAAAAATATCTCACAATTAGAGGTAATCAAAAGCCTAGAGCCTTTAGCCCCACATATCAAAATTTTGGTGATTGTAGATGAGCAGAATAATGATTTAGAGAACCCTTATATGCTTATTTGGAGAGTGGCTAATAATATAGATGCTAGTAGAGATATAGTAACAGCACCCTTTATAGCCATAGATGCTACCAACAAAAATAGCCTTGATGGCTACACAAGAGAGTGGCCTGGGGATACGCTTTGTGATAAGAAGACCCTAGAGATTCTCTCTCAAAAAGGTCTGATAGATATTGATGATGCCTTTATCAAAAAATTTGGTCTCCTAGAGTTTGGTGTAGAATGAAAATAGTACTTACTCTTTGTTTATCATTTTTATTATTACAGGCTTCTTCTTTAGAAAAAGAGTTTAAAAAAACAAAACAACTCTTGGTTGTCAACACCAAAAATTGGGTAACTTCTAGCGGAAAACTCCAACGCTATAGCTATCAAAAAAATACTTGGTACAAAGTAGGAGACTCCATCAACATAAAGCTAGGTCGTAATGGTTTAGGCTGGGGATTGGGAGTGCATAAAGTACCAAAAAATGCCAAAATTATCAAAAAAGAGGGCGATGGCAAAGCCCCTGCTGGAGTTTTTAGACTGAGTCACGGCTTTGGATATAAACCTTTTGCCATAGCCTACCCCTACAGAGTCTACAAAAGAACAGACCACTGTGTAGATGATGTAAAATCCAAATATTATAATCAAATAGTAGATAGCACCAAAATAAAAGCAGACTACAAAAGCTATGAGTTTATGAAGTTTCCCAAAGATTTTTATCGCTATGGTATTGTAGTAGAGCATAACCCAAAAGCAGTACGGGGTGCTGGGTCATGTATATTTTTGCATATCAAAAGTGTACCAACCGCAGGATGCACCGTAATGACCCAAAAAGAGATAACAAAGATTCTCAAATGGCTAGACCCCAAAAAATACCCACTACTTATCCAAGCTCCACAAGCAGAGATAGAGAAGCTTTTGCCTTTTTAATATGCGTAATATTTTCTCATCAGACCCCTGAAATCTAAACTTTAGAATAGTGTAAATATATTAGCTAAATACATCTTAGAAAATAATATAAATATCTATAATGTGTAACTTGTGATGTATTATAGGTCTGGTAAGTTTTGGTTGATTTTGTTGAGTATTACATAGAGTTGCTCTAGCTCTTCATCGCTTATCAGCTCCTCTATCTCTCTGTTTTTTTCTGCAACTATAGGTAGGATCTTGTGTAGGAGTTCTTGCCCTTGCTCTGTGATAGTGACTATCTGCTTTCTTTTATCCTCTTGGCTTCTCTCTTTGGCAATGATGTTTTTCTTTATCATCCTATCTAGCATACGCGTTGTAGAGGGTTCATCGGCGAGTGTGAACTCTGATATCTCTTTTTGGGATATACTGCGTTTGGAGAGGAGGAGCAGTACTCCAAACTGATGTGAAGAGCTAAATCCAAACTGTTTGATATCCTGTTCGAGTCTTTTTCTCATATTAAGGTTGATACTATGGAATAGATGTCCGAGTGATTTGTTGAGTTGTATATCTTTCATAATGCAATTATACAATAGAAAAATAATAGTTGTCTAAAGCAATATTTTAAGAGAAATAGAATATACTTGTATATGACAACAAAAAGGACAGTAATGACAGTACAAAACGATATGAGCCAAAAGTATAGTAAAGCGACTATTATTATACATTGGTTCTCGACTCTTCTTATATTTGGTCTCTTCTTTTTGGGATTGAGCTTGGAAAGCTTGCAACCTTCAGAGAAGTTAGATCTACTTAAGCCACATGCATCGCTAGGATTTTTGCTTTTTCTCTTGACGATTGTGAGGAGTATCCTCTTTTTCAAATCTCCTAGACCAGACAATCTTCAAACAGGTTCAAAAATCAATGATAAGTTAGTACACTATATTCATAACGGATTCTATATTCTCCTGCTACTGATTGGTATCAGTGGGGTTGTGACTATGATCGTGGGTGGTTATGGAGATGCTTTGGGGGCAAATGATTGGCAGTTAATCAAAGATAGTGAGACACTCCCCTCACTCAAAGCACACGGCACGCTCTCGTTTTTGATGATGGCATTGGTAGTGTTGCATGTCATCGGAGTAGCCAAGCACTATCTCTTGACTAAAGAGAACACACTCAAACGAATAGTATAAGGAGTAGCAAATGATAAATAAAAAAGTAGTAGATTTCATCCAAGAGATAGGTACAATCATGTATGTCGGTGGGATACTCTCCCATATCATCATAGGTGCTGTAGTAGGACACCCCGATGCCAATACAGCATATAGTGTATCACTCTACAAAGAGATGAGTGCTTATATATTGATACTGCCTGGTTTGGGTTTGAAGATAACAGCAGATATACTGCTCTACAGAAGTTTTGAGATCACTCCAAACTGGCTGAAGATCAAATTTATCTTGATGGCTTTTTTGACTATCAATGCCTTCGTATTCCTTGTACCGATGATGCCAGAGCTAGTAGAACTCTCCACACTCTCTATCAAAGATGGTGCCTTGAGTCAAGAGTTTTTGGATCTAGCAAACAAGGAGGCGATAGTAGGTGCATCCAATGCCATCCCTCTGATACTGGAGATACTATTAGGCTCATTTAGACCAAAGCTAGGCAAAGAGAGAGGCTAATTTAAGTGATATAACTCAAAATTTCTATCTCTAGAGTACTCACAAGGGATTATTATCCCTTGACAACAGCACCTACTAGTTTAAATCAGGTTTTGGAGTTGTTTCTGTTGATGCAGGGAGATTTGGATAGATAATTTCTGGTTTTCTACCATCTAATGCTTTGAAGAATGTCTCTATTGCAGTAGCCTCTTTGTCGGTTATTTTTGTACCTAACTGGATTCTACCCATTTCAATAATAGACTCTTTAAGACTCCATATTCCACCATTATGATAGTACGGTGCTGTTTGAGTGATATTTCTAAGTGTTGGGACTTTGACTAATCCATTTTTATCACCTTTGAAATCACCTAAATCTCTATGTTTGTATTTACCAGTCACTTCAAAGGCTTGCATAGACCCACCAAGGGCTATACCATTATGACAAGAGACACAGCCTTTTTCTATAAAAACTTTAAGACCATTTTTTTCTTCTTTGTTGAGGGCCTTATCATCACCATTTAAAAAGTCATCAAACCGTGAAGGAGTTACCAAAGTTCTCTCAAACAAACCAATTGTATCTGCGATAGCTTTAAAGTCAATTTTTACATCTTTTCCATAAGCAGTTTTAAAATCTTCTACATACTGTGGCATTGATTTTACGGTGTTCTCTACATGAAGTGGTGTTGCTGACATTTCTGGAGCTGCTTGCATAGGACCTTGTGCTTGGGTCTCTACATCAGGGTCTCTCCCATCCCAAAATTGAGAACCAAAGAATACTGCATTATAAACAGTAGGAGAGTTTAGGTGACTAGGGTTTGCTGTCCATTTATGACCAATAGCAGCCGAGACTCCATCATCTCCACCCTCTGCAAGGTTATGACAAGTATTACAACTAATCAAACCACTCTTAGAGAGTCTTGGGTCAAAAAAAAGCTTTTTACCTAGTTCTATTTTATCTTTGTTCATAATATTTTTGGGATTTTCTATCAATTTCAAGAGTTCGGTTGTAGACTCTGGAATAGGAACCAAACCAGTACTTTTAGCTTGTTTAGCCAATGGTGATGCCAAAAGTGAGGCTGTTGTCAAGAGAGTTAATGTTGTGATTTTCATATATTTTCCTTATGTATATTATATTTATAAATTATACTATAAAATTTCTTAAATAATAATATTTATCCTTTAAATTTTTAAGATACCTATACAAGTAGATAATACAATACTTTTTGATGATATTTGGGAGTGTATAAGGTGGGAGAATCCCACCAATGAATTTTATATTAGTTTAATTATCCTAGAGTATTTCTTATCTGTTTTGGTACATAATATCTAAACTGTTTTGGATAGATAAAAAAATCTATTTCTCCTTGTGTATCTGTAACTTCGTTCCAATTATTTATATCTAAATTAATGGCTAGTATGCCTAAAGTTGGAAGTTTTGAAAAGTTATCTTTAATAAGGATATTGGCAAATTCAGTTAATTCAGGATTATGTCCAATAAGGAATATGCTTTTGTGTTGATCATCTTGGAGTGATAAAATATTCATTATTGTCTCTGGTCGCACAAGATACAACTCTTCCATATAGTGAATACGATTTTTATAGCCTATTTTGTTTGCTAGATTATCTGCGGTTAATTGTGCTCTAAAGGCTAGACTAGAGAGAATAAGATCAGGGCAAATATTTTGTAGAGCCATATATGACCCCATAGTATTAATATCTTTGAGACCTCTTTTTTTGAGACCTCTTTCAAAGTCACTGGACTTGCCATCGCTCCAGTTAGATTTTGCATGTCTTATAAGATATATTGTTTTGATAAAAACCTCCTAGAATTAAGTTATATAATAGTATAACACAACTTTATTATTGAAATATTTTTTTTAGGATTCTTCCTTATAAAAAGAGAAGAAAAAAGACGAACCTACCCCTTTCGTACTCTTTATTTGTAAGTTCATCTGATGTAATGTAAGAATTGTCTTGACTATAGCCAAACCAAGCCCCATAGAGTTATCCCAATTATGTGTCCCTGAACGATAAAATTTTTTGGTTACTTTACCTATATCTTCGCTACTTATACCTACACCTTTATCTATAATATAAATACTCTCCTTGTTAATCTTAATAATAACATCTTCTTTGGAATATTTGAGTGCATTCTCTATAAGATTTTTAATCACTACTTCAAGAAGAGTACGATCAGCTTTTATAAATACTTTTTGAGTATCAACTTGCTCTACACTAATATTCCTTTGCTTGTATTTATCTTCAAGATTCTGTTTTACTTCATTTACCAATGCTAGTAAATTAAAAGAAGTTAGATGTAACTTAGCCTCTCCACTCTCAAATTTATTCCAAAGAATAAGCCTTGCTAATAAATCCTCTATCTTTTGACTATTATTAAAAATCTTAGATAAAAATTTCTCTCTAAGTGGTTGAGATATATTTGGATCATCTTGCAGTGTTTGTGAGTATCCCATAATAGCAGATATAGGATTGCGAAATTCATGTGCTATAGCAGAGAGCATATCACTTCTTTGACGATTTTTAAGTTTAAGTTTTGCATTATACTTTTGTTTATCTACTTCTCTTTTTTTTGCATTGACAAGCACTCTTGTGAGATTATTATAAATAACCCCAAACTCTTTACTTATAAAAGAACTGCTATCAATCCCTTTTGAGGGAGGCTTAATAGTTATTAGGTGTTTATTTATCTTCTCTAATTGATTTTGAATTTTTGTTATACTATCGTATAATAGATACAAAATTAGAGCAAAAAAGAGAGCTAAAATAGTTACAGCAGGCAAGACCATATTAAGAGCACTAAATAGCTCTCTAAAAAGAAAGTAAAAAAGTACCAAAGCAAAAAGCATCACTACAAATATTTTCCTAATAATAACAGTAGTAAGCGAATGCAAAACTACTCCATCTCCTTTTCAACATCATCAATCCAACTCTTAAAATCTAAGACCCCAAAGTAGCCAGTAACTTGTTCTATAATCTCTTTATCTTTGCTCATAAAATAAACTGTTGGAATATATTTTGCATAAGGAATATAGTCTACTTTAACTTTATCTCTATCAATTCTTACTAATACAAACTTTTCAAGCTTTTTACTAACTTCTTTATTCTCAATGGTTTGTGTTTTCATTTTTTTGCACCAACGACAATAATCAGCCTCTGCAAGTACCATTACAACTTTATTCTCTTTTTGGGCTTTAATAAAAGCTGTTTGCAAATCTTTTTCCCACTGAAGTGGTGCAGAGTAAACAGAAACTATACAAAACATTATTATTACTATTATCTTATTCATTTTAGTCCTTAAAATTTTGGATTGTTTGTATAAAAACTTGATAGAGTTTCTCTACTTCATCTACGGTTGTTCGTTCGTTTGGTGCGTGAATAGTATCATTTATAACACCAAACTCCACCGTATCCACACCATACTCTGCAAAAAATCGTGCATCACTTGTGCCTCCTGCTGTAGAGTGTTTTGGAGGGGTACTACAGACTGCTACAATAGCTTTGTCTATTGTCTTTACAACAGCACTTTGAGGATTTGTCATAAAAGAGCGAGAAGATTGATTAATGTCGAGTTCATAATTGAGTCCATCAAAATGCTTATGGACAAAATCTTCTACATCTTGAAGTGTTGTATTGGTGGAGTTTCGCACATTAAACATCATCTTTAGCATACCTGGAGTTACATTTGTTACCTCCATTCCTGCTCTAATATCTGTAATAACAAATTTACTAGGAGAGAAGTGTTCATCTCCATTATCCAAATTCACTCCTGCCATAAGAGGGAGTACCTGTGATACTTTGTGTATAGGATTAATAGCTTTTTCAGGATATGCAGCGTGACCTTGCTTGCCATGTTTACGAATTGTACCATTAATAGAGCCTCTCCTCCCTATCTTGATAGCATCTCCAAAGACCTTTTCACATGTTGGTTCTGCTACAATACATGCATCAGGTAATAGATTGATAGATTTAAGGTGTGCTAGCATAATTTGAGTACCATAAGTAGCATCTCCCTCTTCATCACTTGTCAACAGCAAAGAGAGCGTTCCATTAAAATGCTCTGTATCTTTCAGTGCTTGTACAAAAGAGGCAACACCACTTTTCATATCTTGTGCACCTCTAGCTGTAATTACACCCTCCTCTAACACAGGGATAAAAGGATTAGAACTCCATCCATCACCAGCAGGAACAACATCTACATGCCCTCCAAAACAGAGATGTGGACCATCAGTAAACTTTTTGAATAAAAAAAGATTTTTCACACCTCCTTCATTTTTCCATATAGCTTCGTAGTCACAAAGATACTCTTGAATAAACTCTAATGAGTTATCATCATTAGGTGTAATGGACTCAAAACTAAGTAATTTGATAAAAAGATCAATAAGTTGCATTTGGACTTATCCTTTGATTTAATAGTTGATTTATTTATAGCGTGTTATATCTTAATCTATTTTAATATATAATAATAAAAATCGTAAGAATAGCTAAATAAAGGATTATTGTGCAAATTGACAACACTGTTTTAGAAAAACTAGAGAAACTCTCTCATCTCTATATTGATGAAGATAAAAAAGAAGAGGTTATGTCTCAACTCTCAGAAATTGTATCCTATGTTGAAAATCTAGCACAGCTTGATACCTCTAACCTTGATGCCTCTTTTTCTACACTTGAGGGGGGAACACCGATGCGAGAAGATACTGTATCTCCCAACCTTACAGTAGGCAAAAGTATATTAAGTCATGCGCCATTGAGCGAAGATGACTTTTTTGTTGTACCTGCTATTATTGAATAGTTTTTGGGTATAGTTAAAATTGAAGATCATTAAAAGGATAAAAAATGGCAGAAGAAGAATCTAAATTTAATGTAAAAAAACTCCTACAGAGTGTTGTGAGTCATGGCTCATCAGATTTGCACTTAGTTAGTCGAAGTGAACCACAAATTAGAATGGGTGGGAAGCTCAAAAGAGTGAATCTTCCTATTATGGATGGTGAAGATGTAGAAACTATGTGTTACTCACTTCTTACAGAGAAACAAAAACAGGACTTTGAAGAGTTTAATGAGCTAGACTTTGCTATAGAAGTTCCAGGGATGGGACGATTTAGAGGAAACTACTATAGAACTATGGGTGATGTTGCTGCTGCATTTAGGATTATTCCTGTGGAGATTCCTGCACTAGATGACCTAGGAGCTCCTGGGATTTATAAAGAGATGATCAAAAGAGAAAAAGGGATGATACTTGTAACTGGTCCTACTGGTTCTGGTAAATCTACTACTCTTGCTGCTATGATTAATGAGATTAATATCACAGAGTATAAACATATTCTTACTGTTGAAGATCCTGTTGAATTTATTCACCAAAATAAAAAATCTCTCTTTTCTCATAGAAATGTTGGTCCTGATACCAATAGCTTTGCGGCTGCGATGAAAGGTGCATTGCGTCAAGATCCTGATATTGTTATTATTGGGGAGATGCGTGATGAAGTTACCGTAGAAGCAGGACTTACCATGGCAGAGACGGGTCACTTGGTTTTTGGTACACTGCACACCTCTTCTGCTCCAGGAACAATTAACCGTATTATTGATGTTTTTGCAGCAGAGAGACAAGATCAGATTAGAGCTATGGTTGGTGGTTCATTGGTGGCTGTTATATCACAAATGCTTTTACCAAAAAAGGGTGGTGGTCGTGTAGCTGCTGCAGAAATTTTGATTACAAATAGTGCTATTGGTAACTTGATTCGTGAAAATAAAGTACACCATATTTACTCTCAGATGCAAATGGGTCAAGGTGATTCAGGAATGCAAACGCAAACTCAATCTATTTTGGGTTATTATAAAGATGGTAAGATTACAAGTGATGTTGCTATGCAGTTTGCCAATAAACCCGATGAAATGAGAGCAGCACTTAATAAATTATAAAGGATAAATAAGTATGGATTTTTCAACACTTAACTTAAATTACTTTGATGTAATTATTGCATCTATTATTTTTATTTTAGGGCTTAAGGGCTTTATAAATGGCGTAATCAAAGAATTTTTTGGTCTTTTGGGACTTATTGGTGGTGTCTATATAGCATCTCGAATGGCTGATAAAGCTGCTGTTTTTATTGATGCAAACTTTTTTCAGATGGAAAATATAGCAGCATTACGGCTTATTGGATTTATTGCTATACTTGGATCTCTTTGGCTTATCTCTGTAGCCATTGGGGGACTTTTTTCAAAACTTACTTATGCTAGTGGATTAGGTTTTATTAATCGTCTTCTAGGTTTCCTTGTAGGTGGTGGAAAATATTTTTTGATTTTTGCTCTTATTGTTACAGCATTATCAAATGTAACACTAGTAAAAGATAATTTAGAAAAGCATGTAAAAGATAGTATCCTTTATCCATATCTTAAACAATCAGGGGCTTTTCTTATTAATATTGACCTAAATACATTTAATGCTGATCTCAATAGTACTGTAGCACCTACAACAGTTCTCTTGCAAGATACAAATCAAACAAATCTTAAGTAGAGAGAAGAATGCTAGATTATGAAACACTCTTAGAGACTTTTAGGAAGCTTCTAAGAGATAAGGGACTAAAATTTACAAAACAGCGTGAGCTAATACTCAAAACACTTTATGAAAACAAAGACCACTCTACACCAGAAGAGATTTTGGGTATGATGAAAAAACAGTACCCTGATTTAACAATAGGAATTGCTACTATCTATCGAACATTGAGTGTATTAGAAGAGTCAGGAATGGTTGATTCTCTTTCATTTGGTGCAAAAGGCAAAAAATATGAATTAGGTATTAAAGCACATCATGATCATCTAATATGTTTAGAGTGTGAAAAGCTTATAGAGTTTTATGATGAGACCATAGAAGAACAACAAAAAAAGATTGCCAAAAAATTTAACTTCAAAATGACAGGACATATTATGAATATTACAGGTATTTGTAAAGATTGTCAAGATAAATAACCACAGATAAAAATCAATACTACAATACAGGAGCAACTTTGATATTTGATAATCAATATATCCAAGAGAGAATAAAAAAAGCACAGCAGTTACGAGAAGAGGGTTTTAACCCTTATCCAAACCAAATAGAAAAAGGCACACCCTCTAAACAATTTTTAGATGAATGTGCATATATCAAAGAGCTAGATGCTGATGAAAAGAAAGATGAGAACAAGACATATAGACTTACTGGAAGACTTAAATTTATCCGTATAATGGGTAAAGCTGCTTTTGCTAAACTAGAAGATAGTGATGGTCTTGTTCAGATATATTATAATAGAGATGATTTACCAGAAGGCTATTATAACAAAGTTAAAAAGCTTATTGAAGTAGGTGATATAGTTGTAGCTGAAGGTTATCCATTTGTTACGCAAACTGGCGAGCTTACGCTACACTGTAAAAAATTTGAAATAGTTACCAAAGCTATTTCTCTTCTTCCTGAAAAATTTAATGGACTCAAAGATAAAGAACTAAGATATAGACAAAGATACTTAGACTTAATTATGAATCCTGATGTTAAAAAGACTTTTGAAACACGAAGTAAGGTTATATCGCTTACAAGAAGATTCTTTGAAGATAGAGGCTTTTTGGAGGTTGAAACCCCTATGATGCACCCTATTGCAGGTGGAGCAAATGCCAAGCCATTTGTTACTCATCATAACTCTTTGGGGATTGATAGGTATCTACGAATTGCACCAGAACTCTATCTTAAAAGACTTATTGTAGGTGGATTTGAAGCAGTCTTTGAGATAAATAGAAACTTTAGAAATGAGGGGATGGATGCTACACACAATCCTGAATTTACATCTATAGAGTTTTACTGGGCATATAAAACATATAGAGACCTTATAGAGCTTACCAAAGAGTATTTTGCATATCTCTTTGAACATCTTAAACTTCCAAAAATTTTACCTTATGGTGATATAGAGATTAATTTTGATAACTTTACAGAGATAGGACTTGTAGAGAGTTTGACTACAGTAGGTGGCGTTCCTGCTGATATTTGTCATAGTAAAGAGAGTATTTATACTTATTGTAAAGAACAAAATATTCAAATAAAACCAAACCTCAATCTAGGACAACTTCAAGGTGAACTCTTTGATGAGTTTGTAGAAGCAAAACTAATAGATCCTACTTTTATTACTGATTATCCTGTAGAGATTAGTCCTCTAGCTAGAAGAAGTGATGCTAACCCAGAAGTAACAGAGAGATTTGAACTCTTTATGGCAGGCAAAGAGATAGCCAATGCCTTTTCTGAGCTTAATGATCCTCTTGATCAACTAGAAAGATTCCAAGGGCAAATGTCTGCAAAAGATGCTGGTGATGATGAAGCCCATGAGATGGATGAAGATTTTGTAAATGCTCTCTCGTATGGTATGACCCCAACAGCAGGGCAAGGGATAGGGATAGATAGACTTGTGATGATGCTTACAAACCAACACACTATTCGTGATGTTCTGCTCTTTCCTGCTATGAAACCAGAAGCACCAAAACCTGTAACTATTGTAGTTTCAGATGAGAATAAATGCAAAAAATGTGGGAACGAAAATATAGAAGAGCTAAAACCTGCCAAAAAAGGCAAAGGGATGTTTTGTATAGATGGTGTCGCTTGTAAAAAGAGAATGATGGAGAAATAAAATCCTAAGTTAGTCTCTTTCTCAGTGAAAATTATTCTATAGATTTTTACTGAGATAACTTAATTTATAAAATATTCATAATATCATCAATATCCATTCCTAGTAAATCAATTATATCAGCTTCTCCTATTTTAACATATACAGATTTTCCTACTTCATTAATCGTTTTCATAAGCTTTTTGACTCTCTCTACGCGTCCTATTCGCTCAGAAAATTGTAGAGATCCTTCTACGGTTGCTATTACTTGAAGTGTTATCCAACCTATCTCACCTATTGTAGGGTCTTTGTATTTGAGTTCAGGGGATATGCTGTCTATACTAAACTGTGCATCTTCTCTAAACTCTTCTAAAACAAAGCTTTTAATAGCTGACTCTAATCTCTGTTCATTCTCAGGTATACTTATTTCTATTTTTTTCATTTTAATCCTTATTCCACTTTAGAAATTTATTTAAACTTTCTATCTCTTCTTTGCCACTGATTACATCTGCTATCATCATTAACATATCACTATCTGGATGATTGTCTTCTACAGCTTTAGCTACATTCATACTCAAATCCCAGCCAACAGATCTACTACCCTCTAGCATTAATCTCTTTAGAGCTTGTAAATCGTATGGCTGGACATGAGCATATCTATAAAAAGCCAACTCTACAGCCAAATCATTATGAATCTCTTTAATTTTTTCTGCTTGCTCTAGTAGCTCTATCCCTCTCTTGGACTCAGCTTTAACCAATAAAAACTTTGCATAGTTTCCAAGATTATTTGCGTGTTTTGGGTCTGCCTCTATGGCTCTTTCGTACATCTCTTTGGCTTTTGGGTAGTCTTGGAGATTATTTGTTAAGAAGTGTGCATAGTTTCCAAGAGTGTGTGCGTGTTTTGGATCTGCCTCTATCGCTCTTTCGTACATCTCTTGGGCTTTTGGGTAGTCTTGGAGATTATTTTTTAAGAAGAGTGCATAGTTTCCAAGAGTGTTTGCGTGTTTTGGATCTGCTTCTAAAGCTCTCTCATACATCTCTTTGGCTTTTGGGTAGTCTTGGAGATTATTTTTTAAGAAGAGTGCATAGTTTCCAAGATTGTTTGTGTGTTTTGGCTCTGCCTCTAAAGCTCTCTCATACATCTCTTTGGCTTTTGGGTAATCTTGGAGATTATTTGTTAAGAAGAGAGCATAGTTTCCAAGATTGTTTGCGTGATTTGGCTCTGCCTCTATGGCTCTTTCGTACATCTCTTGGGCTTTTGGGTAGTCTTGGAGATTATTTGTTAAGAAGTGTGCATAGTTTCCAAGAATATTTGTGTGTTTTGGATCTGCCTCTATCGCTCTTTCGTACATCTCTTGGGCTTTTGGGTAGTCTTGGAGATTATTTGTTAAGAAGTGTGCATAGTTTCCAAGAATATTTGCGTGTTTTGGATCTGCCTCTAAAGCTCTCTCATACATCTCTTTGGCTTTTGGGTAGTCTTGGAGATTATCTGTTAAGAACACTGCATAGTTTCCAAGATTAGACGCTAACTCTTGATTATTTTTAGAAAGTTCTATCATAGTGATATGCTTTTTCTCTTCACTATCACTATTCATCTCTTGTAACAATCGGTGTTCCACTTCCGAATATTCTGGAAAATAGATATTATACATCTTTTTCATTAAATCAGGTCGAAAAGAAAATCGTTGAAAAATTAAATCTGATAATATCATAGACTCATTAGGTAATGATTCTTTAAACTTTGTTATTTCCTCTATGGAGACTAATAAAATTCCTTTTATCTGTTGTGCAGATATTTTATTAAACAAAGTCATAGTCAAAATTTGGAGTTTTGTTAGTGCATTTAGAGATAACATCAGCTCAAATATTTGTTTGAATTCTATATTTTCCACACCTACTTCATCCCAATTTATCAAATTATTCAATAGACATAGATCATATAAAAAATTTAATCTTTGGTATTCCAATTTAGAACTAAATAGAGTATTTAAATAGCTTTCTTCGTTAAGAAGTATATCTTTATTCATTATATCGTCTATAGTTAGAGTTATGTTGTTTCTCTCTCTAAGCAGAGTACCAAACCAAATATCCCATAAGTGTTTTATTGTAATTTGAGCAATATCATTTCTATCTTGATCAGAGAGAGGTTCTATTATTTTATAAACCAAACCATAACAAGAGATATGGTTCTCTACACCTTCTCCTTGGAGATGATTGATAAGTCCAAAATTATCAAGCCTTGTAAGTGCTTTTTGGGGATTATCTATGCCTAACTGTTCTGCTGATAACGCTATAAGATTTTTGGGAATAGGAAAATTAAAGATAGTTAAAATAGTCAGTAGATATAACTCTGTTTTTGTCAAAGCATCACGATAGATCTCTAGTGCAATGCGTTGTAGGTATTTGTCTATATCATCTACACCTATCAATTTATTCTCACTTAACGCATCAATATGATAGCTCTCTAGCTTATTGAGTGCCAACTCTAGCGTTGTGAACTCTTTTTTGTCCAAGGGTGCAAACAAAACATCTTGCAATCCTGGATTTCCTCTAGAGACTTCAAATATTCTACTAAGATACTGTTCTTGTTCATCCAAATCAGATATATTATCTCTAGAAATTGCTAGCCAGTGTTTGATCTGTTCTGACCTAGTCATATCAGGGACATTGATTTTGTCTAAGTAGCCATCGCTACTATCAGCCATTTTAAATTTATAACGAGAAGTCAACAGAAGTTTTGATTGTGTCTCTGCATCTTCAAAAGCAGAGATAACACTCTGAAAAAATAGCTGATACTCTGCTTTGACCATCACATCATCTTCTCCTCTTGCAAGAGGTTCTAAAACATACTGCTCCAAATCATCTATAACCAAAACAATAGGATACTCATCTAAATTATTCTCTAAAAGATTTACTAATGTATGATAGAGTCTGCTTGGATTTTCTCGTATACTATTGATAAGTTCAGAAAAATTCAAATCAGGATAATTTCTGCTTACCTCTTTTTCTATAGCCGTTAACAAAGCAAAATAGTCATAATTTTTATAGATAAAAAGAGCTGTATAGGGCGGATTTAATCGTTCTACTATCCGTACTGCCAAGCTTGATTTTCCTGTTCCTCCCAAGCCATAGAGAAGCACGGATTTTTCATTGTCAAATGCATGGTGTACTCTTTTTGTCTCTCTTCTACGACCGACAAAAGAGTCTCTACTAGCTACTTTGATTCCACCTTTTTGAGCATCTATAATCTTGTGAACTTTTTGATACCTTTTTTTAGGACTCTTGTTACCCATTCTACTATTGAGACCTTTGCCACCATGGGCGTTTAGATAGACTCTAGCCAAGTGCCAATCGTTTCTATTTTGTTGTAACATATCACTGCGTGCACCTGCACTAGCAGAAGACAAAGAAGAGCCTAGCTGTAGATATTTATAAAAAGATGCTGTAAACTCTGTAGCATCTTCATCTTTTACTGCACCATCCCAACCAATAACATTTGCAATACCTATTGAAGCCATATCTACTGCCATGTTTTTTCTATTTTTAAACTCTGCACTATGGCATGCCGATATGAATAGAGCTTTTATAATAGTGCTTAAATATCTAAAGTCCTCTGCTTTTGTTATCTCTACATTAAAGCGGTCATCCTCTAATATCAATACATAATCATCTCCATCAAAAGCCCCATGAGATGAGAGATGTACCATATCACAATGACCCAAATCAAACAGACGATTTTGAAGACTAATTAAGTTCCCACTCTCTTCTACTACTAGATGTAAGTTTTTGTGTTTTTGTACAGCATCCAAAATAACTCTCTCTTCTACCTCATACTGTAAACCACTCTCAAAGTTTGGGTCAGAAGCCATAAAGGTAAGTGTGATATCACTATATTGGGCTTCTTCTATATTTTCATTTGCAAATTCAATGCGTCGTATCACTTCAAAGAGTCGTCTATCTTCTGCCAAATAACCCTTCTCAGTTGCCAATATCTCCCATGGCAAAGAGAGTAAAAGAATTTCTAAATTATTTGGGGTGATTGAGCTTACAATCTCTAGTTTTTTAGTAGAAGAAGCATTGAGCCAAGTATCCAACGAGAGTATCGTAGCAAAAGTTTGAAAAAGCTTTTTCCCCAATGCCAATAGCTTCTCGTTATCGGAATTTTGTTTGATACTTTGGTACTCTGAATTATAAGCCTCTAGTCTCTTTAATAAAACATCCTCAATAGTAATCTCTTGATGTTCACTACTTGATACTATTCTTGTCTCATTTACACTTAAAATTATTTCCATAGTATATTTCCTTATTAATCAACAACCATATAAACTATTAAAGATTTTAGCATAATGATTTAAAAGAAATAGTGACCTTTTAGAATTTTATTTTAGCTATTATTTATGATTAACTAAATAAAACTTGGTGCATCATTAGCAAAGAGAATTAAATCTCCTGCTATTGTTTGTGTCACAAGCATCTCTTCCATATCTGCTTTACTAGAGAGTTTATGAAGTTTATCTGCATCAATATACTCTTTAAAAACTGCATAGTTAAGATCTCCTGTAACAATTACTACATCAAATATTTCATTTGCTTTTTGAGCAACTTGAATATTAAGTGCTTCATCCACTTCAACAAGTCCAGGGGTGACAATAACCTTGCGTCCATTATGAGTATCTGCAAGTTTAAATGAAGCCATCATGCCATCAATATTTCCATTAAAACTATCATCAAGTATAATCTTTCCACCTGCATCTATGCGTTGTAGACGATGGGGAACGGCTTTGAGGGTATTAAGTCTTTGTCGTAAGGTTTCATCCTCAATACCTAAAATCTTTGATATTTTTACAGCTGCTGCTAGGTTCATAGCATTAAACTCACCTAATACATTTGCATGATACTCCACCCCTTCCAAAGTAAAACTCACACCATCAAGAGAGGCTTTTATATCTGTAATATCTTTACCAAATTGATAAATATTTTCTATAGGATTAATAACTGCACTCTCATGTATCCATGCTTTTTGCAGACGATTTGTCTGTAAAATCTCCATTTTGGTATTACGAATATTCTCCATAGTCTTGAAATACTCTATATGTGCAGGTCCTATTTTGCCCACAATAACATAGTGAGGATTGACCAAAGTAGCTATATCTGCAATATCACCTTTGCCTCTTGCACCCATTTCAACTACATAAACCTCTGTGTCACTTGGTAAATCATTATTAATATCTTTGACAACACCACCTAAAGTATTAACAGACCGAGGTGTTGCGTAAGTATTATATTTGGATTGGAGTATATGCTCTACATAATTTTTGATACTTGTTTTTCCGTAACTTGCGGTAATACCTATCACAATAAGTTTGTCCATATTCTCAATTTTTTCTTTAGCACTCTTCTTAAATCCATCAAAAAGCATAGTTTCAATAAATCTTGAGATAAGAGATGCCAATAAAATAGGAATAAATATTGTAAAAAACTCAAAAGAAAAAGTAATAAAAATAGCAAACAAAAAGAGTAAACCAAAAAACCTTTTAACTCGTCTTGTAAAAACTAATTTTTTATCTATTCCCTTATACCATAAAATAAAAAGTGGGAGATAGAGTAAAACTACAATAAATCCGTAATGCTTATTGGTTACAGCAGAGACAAATTCAAAAAGAATAAAAGGAATAAGAAAATAGACAAAATGCCACCAAACTTTTGTATGATGGAAGATAACTCTCTCTATTTTATAATTATACCATTGCATATTCACAATAAAGTAATATCCAATCATAGCGATAAATAGAAGATAGCTTAAGAGGTTTAGATAGATCATTAGTTTGATTCCTTACAAATATTAATAATAGTTTGAGCAATAAATGCATTATGCTTTACAAAAAAGAAGTGGTCTCCATCGAGAGGATAGAAGTGACTCTTTTTGATAAGTTGTGCTATTCTTTTGCCAGAATAGAGTGGTGTTGCCGTATCCTCTTTACCCCAAAAGAGTAAAGACTCACTTTTGCTTTTTATAAAATTCTCTTCAAAATCTTCGTTGACTACATTTTTGAAAGTCTCATACATCTCTTGACTCATACCCTTTGCATCACTACTAACAAAAAGTTGTTGAAACTTATCAAGTTTTAGGGGTTTGAGCATCTTAAAGAGTGCTATTTTACAACGGACTATAAATGCCTTTGGTACTAAAACACCTGATGAAGAGAGAAGCACCAAATAAGGTGTATCCAAAAGTGTAGCTACTTTACCTCCAAAAGAGTGTCCCATAGCAATCTTTATATTAACATTAAGCGTTTCTAAAAATAGTTTAATAATAGCTGTATAGTCACTCGTTTGGAGTATCATAGGATTACTACTCTTTCCAAAACCGGGCATATCAATATAGATATGTTTATACTCAGAGAGAGTTTGTCCAAAAGAGTTTTTCATAATCTCTTTATTACTTCCCCAACCATGTAAAATCAGAATAGAGGGTGTTTGTGATGGATTTACTATTTGATAAGAGATAGTAAAAGATTGATTTTTATAATATATTTCTTTGGATGCCATTATTTGCCATTGTGTAGTGAGATAAAAAGAGGATAATTTTACCATAATTTTATCTTTTTTCACACCAAATTGATAAAAACTTGGTAGAATAAGAAAAATATTATATTAGCATTAAGGATAAAATGATGAAAGTACTATTAACTAAAGATGTAAAAACACTTGGAAAAGCAGGAGAGATTAAAGAAGTTAAAGATGGCTATGGTCAAAACTTTCTTGTATCAAAAGGATTTGCAAAAATTGCAACACCTGCTGTAGTTGCAAACTGGAAAGAAGAACAAGAGAGAGTAGCACAACAACTCAAAGATGATATGGCACGACATGCTCTAGAACAAAAAAAGTTTGAAGAGGTTACTATTCGTATTGAAAAACCTACAGCACCTGTAGGAATTCAAGGATCTGTAGGAAATGCTGATATCTCTAAAGCTATTAAAGAGCAGTTTGATATTGATCTTGATAAAAAGAGCATTAATCTTAAAAAAGCTATTAAATCAACAGGTTTGCATGAAGTAGATGCAAAATTAGGACATGGCATACATGCAACACTTAAAGTTGAAGTGGTAGCAGTATAGTGTTTGATGCTACAACCATACTTGCCTATAAAGGCAAGAATAAAGCAGTCATTGGTGGTGATGGACAGGTAACTTTTGGTGATACTGTCCTTAAAGGAAATGCAACCAAAATTCGTACACTCCACCATGGTGAAATATTAGGTGGATTTGCAGGAAGTACAGCAGATGCTTTTACGCTTTTTGATATGTTTGAGGGTTTTCTTAACGAAAAAAAAGGAGACCTCTTTCGCTCTGTGATTGCTTTCTCTAAAGCATGGCGTAAAGACAAACATCTCCGACAACTTGAAGCTATGATGATTGTACTCAATAGAGACCATATATTTATACTTACAGGCACAGGAGATGTTGTAGAACCAGAAGATGGCATAATTGCAGCTATTGGTTCTGGAGGAAATTATGCTATCTCTGCTGCTAGAGCATTAGAAAAACACTCAAATCTTTCAGAAGATGAATTAGTTAAAGAGTCTTTGCATATTGCAGGAGACCTCTGTATCTATACAAATCATAATATTAAAATTCTTGAACTATCCTAAAAGGAAATAATTGGAAAATTTAACACCTAAAGAGATTGTAACTTATCTCAATCAATATGTTATCGGTCAAAATGATGCCAAAAAAACAATTGCTGTAGCTCTTCGTAACCGCTATAGACGCATGCAACTTCCACAAGAGATACAAGCAGATGTAATACCAAAAAATATTCTTATGATAGGAAGTACAGGGGTAGGAAAAACTGAAATAGCAAGAAGACTTGCTAAGATGATGGAGTTACCTTTTATTAAAATTGAAGCGAGTAAATATACCGAGGTTGGTTTTGTGGGTCGTGATGTAGAGTCTATGATTCGTGACTTAGCAGCTATCTCACTTAAACTTGTAAGAGAGTCTGAAAATAGTAAAAATAGTGAGAAGATAGAAGCGTATATAGAAAATAAAATTATAGAAAAACTTCTGCCACCACTTCCTTCAGGTGTAAGCCAACAAAAAAAAGATGATTATGATGCCTCATTTACTCGTATGCAAAAAAAGTTTGAAGCTGGAAGTCTTGATCATTTAATGATTACTATAGAGATGCCTGCACCTACATTTGATATGGAAGATAGTGGTCTCCCTCCCCAAATGGCAAATGTTCAAGAGTCTATCTCTAAAGTTCTTGGTGGGATTAATAAAAAAGGCAAAGAGAAAGAAGTTACAGTACAAGAAGCCAAAAAGATATTAGCAATGGAAGCAAGCCAAGAGTTACTTGATGATGATAAACTCAAAGAGATTGCAATCAAAAAAGTAGAACAGGGTGGTATTATATTTTTGGATGAAGTTGATAAAATTGCTGTACCATCTAATAGTCAAGGTCGACAAGACCCTAGTAAAGAGGGAGTTCAAAGAGACCTATTGCCTATTGTAGAAGGGAGTAGTGTACATACCAAACTAGGAATCATTAATACAGACCATATTCTATTTATTGCAGCAGGGGCATTTCATCTAAGTAAACCTAGTGATCTTATTCCCGAACTTCAGGGACGCTTTCCACTTAGAGTCGAACTCAATACTCTTGATGAAGAGGTACTTTATCGTATTTTAACTGAACCAAAAAATTCTCTTATCAAACAGTATAAAGCATTATTAAAAGTAGAAGATGTAGACCTTCTATTTGGTGAAGATGCCTTAAAGCTTATCGCACACTACTCTTTTTTAGCCAATGAAAAAACAGAAGACATTGGTGCAAGAAGACTCCATACAGTTATGGAAAAAATACTTGAAGAGATTAGCTTTGAAGCTGATGAGCATCAAGGTGAAGAGATAGAAGTTGATACGCAACTAATCAAAGATAAACTAGGCAAAGTAGTAGAAGATGAAGATACTACCCGATATATTCTGTAATTATAAAAAGAGAAAAATATGTATGAAAATGTAAAAACAAAAGCAGGATTTGTCGCAGTAGTTGGTCGACCAAATGCAGGTAAAAGCACACTTCTTAACCATCTTGTTGGTGAAAAATTAGCAATGGTCTCTAAAAAAGCACAAGCTACACGCAAACGCATGAATATTATTGTGATGCATGAAGATTCACAAATTATTTTTGTGGATACACCAGGAATACACCAAAAAGAGAGACTCCTTAATCAATTTATGCTTGATGAAGCACTCAAAGCTATGGGAGATAGTGACTTAATTATCTTTTTGGCTCCTGCAACTGATAAAGTAACAGAGTATGAAAAATTCTTGGCACTTTCACAATCTAAGAATATCAAACATATTATACTTCTGACAAAAATGGACCATGTAAAACAAGGAGACCTTCTTAAGAAACTTGGTGAATATCAGAAGTACCAAGAGCATTTTGAAGCTATTATTCCCTTTTCTGTAAATAAAAATGTTGGAAAAAAGGCCCTCTTACATGAGATTAGCAAATATCTCCCAAGCTCTCCTTTTTTATATGATACAGAGATTTTAACAACAGAAAATATTCGTGATATATATAAAGAGTTGATTCGAGAATCTATTTTTGATAATGTAAGTGATGAGCTTCCTTATGAGAGTGATGTAACTATTGAAAAAATAGAAGAGAGTGATGATATGGATAGAGTTTTTGCTACTATTGTAGTAGAAAAAGAGACTCAAAAAGGTATTATTGTAGGAAATAGTGGTGAGACTATCAAACGATTAGGAAAAACTGCTAGAAAACAGATGGAACTCTTTTCTGGAAAAAGAATATATCTTAATCTTTTTGTTTCTGTAAAAAAAGGGTGGAGTAAAAACCGTGATGGATTAGAAGAGTTTGGATATATTATTTAATGACAATTAAGAACTATAGAGATTATAAAACTCTCTCTTTTTAATGAGTAAGAAGGTTTTAATATTAAAGCATATATAATCTTTCTATGAACTAATGGGAGCTTAAAAGTATGAGCGTAAAAAAGTCAAAAATAAGTAGTATTGTTAGCGTTAATCCTTATGCCCAAAAGCAGTATGCTCTAAAAGATAAAAAATTAAAGCCTCTTAAAAAATTAACTTATAATGGTGGAAACTATGTGACTTCATATCTCTCTAACCGAGATATGATTACAACAACTATTGAGATTAGCTTTAGTCTTGAAGAAGAAGATATTGAAGATATGCTTGAGACTCAAGTTTATGAAGAGCTTGGACTTGATCAGGGAAATGAATATATAATAAAAAATATAGAAGGTGAACCAACTGCAGATAACCGTGTATACCATGTTTTTATTATAGAGCCTGAAGTAATAGAAGAGTTATATCCACCTACTCTTAAAGAGACAAAATATATAGATTTAATAATTCCTGCACCATTACTCTATCAACCAATTTATCAAAAAGAACTTCTCTATAGAACAGGTGTTCATTGCTTTATCTATTTTACTATAAATGATGCATTTATTACTTTTTATAAAGATGGTGATTACCTCTACTCTAAATCTATAGAGTATTCTTTGGAAAATATTTATGATAAATATTGTGAAATTGTTGGTGAGGCTATTGATAAAGAGAACTTCTTTAAGATATTAGAAGTTGAAGGTCTCAAAACAATGCATGCAGACTATCAGCAAAATTTTATGAAATTATTTGGTGAAATATTCATAAGCATTAATGATATTGTAATCTATGTCAAAAGAGCCTATGAGCTTGAAACTATTGATCAAATGTTTGTAGGAAGTGCTAGAGGACCTATTATAGGATTGGATGAGTATAGTGAAAACTATCTTGGACTTAAATCTTCAGAACTTAATTTTGATTTTGATATGGGTGGTGATGAGTGGTATATTGATCAATTTCAATACCTTATGTCTCTTGCTTCTTTAGAGTACTTGGATAATGAAGCAAGCACTGTTAACCTTACACTCTTTGAGCGACCACCTGAGTTTTACAAACGGACAAGTGGTCAATTTATAATATCGATTGTATCAGCTACTATGCTAGGAATATCTTATCCTCTTTATTTTTTACTTGGGTCATATACAAATGATGCTCATAACTTTATCTTACAACAAGAAGAGGCAGACCTTACAGGTGAGGCTAATAAATATAAAAAAATATTAAGTACTAAAAAATCTGAAATTGATGTACTTGATAAAAAAGTAGATAAACTTACACTTATATACAAAGGGAAAGAGAAAACAATTACTTCTATTTATGATAAAAAAGTACATTATCGTCTTAAATCAGAACTCTATTATAAGTTTGCTAGTGATATAGAATCATTTAATGTGAATGTTAGTGAAGTTACTAGTAATAATGACCATTTTATTTTTTCTATTTTTAGTGAAGATAATAAACAAATCACTAGCCTAATACAACATATTTCAGAGAGATATTTTAACGATATCAGTTATATAGATATTGATACTATCTCTATGGATGAGAATACAAGTACCTACAAAGGTGTACTAAAGGTTAATTTAAAATGAAAGTCATAGCCAATAAACTTGAAGAGATGGATAAATACTTTTCAACAAAAGATGATACACAAAAATGGGGAATGATAGCAATAACTGCTGGATCTATTACTTTTGTTGCCTACACCTATTTTCTTCCTTATGCACAAGATCTTTTAGAAAATAGTGTACAGACAAAAAGTAAACTAGAAAAAAATATAGCAACACAAAGAACCTATCTAAATTCTATTACTCAAGGTGGGGATCGAGATTACTTTGTTAAAAAGTTTGATGCTGATATTCATAATAAAAAGAGTAAAATAACAAGGCTTAATGAAACTATACTTTATATTGACTCGAACCTATTAAAACTTTCAGATATGCTTTTTAACCAAAAAAGTTGGGCTACATTTCTTAATTCTATAGCAGAAATAGCTGCCAATCAAAAAGTTAACCTAAAATATATTAAAAATCATTATGTCGATAGTAATGGAAGTTTTGGGCATGTATTAGAGATTGAGTTAGGCTGTGCAGGACAGTTTAAAAATATTATTCAATTTATGAATGAATTAGAACAAAATACTCTTGTAACTGATATTTATACAAGCAGTGCTAAAAAAACAGATAATGGAGTTAACGCAGATATTCAACTCTCTGTATGGGGGATAAATCACTAATGAAAAAATTTATTATATTTTCACTATTTATAACAACTACTCTTGTTGCAGAGATATCACTTCAAGAAATTGATATGATGATTGATAAAATAAAAAAACCTAGAGATGGTATTTTATTAGAAGCTCTATCTAAAACACCTGACCCATTTAAAGAGCAAGTTGTTTTGAGTGAAGGGAATAATACAGAAACAATTATTTCCAAAAAAGATAAAGATTTTTCATTAAATGCTATTATGAATGGAAAAGCCTTTATTGATGATGAGTGGCGAATTAAAGATGATATTGTATCTGATTATACTGTTATGTTTATAGGTAAAAAAGGTGTGGTTTTAGTAAGAGAGAGAAATATAATAAAACTTTTCTTAGAAAAAAAAGAGCACAAAAATATTATTATTATAAAAGGGAGATAGATAGATGACAATATATTATTCAATAAAAAAAGGAGTGTGGTTACTATTTATAACTGCTCTTTTTTCTATTTTTTCTTATGGAGGGAGTTGTACAAACAAGCTCTTTACTGTAACAATAGATAGTAAGTTAACTATTAGTGATGCAATAGAAAACCTAGCAGATACTTGTGATTTAACTGTAACTATTAAGGATGAGTGGGCTAAAAAAAAGTTAGATAAAAAACTCTACTTTGTAAAGCTAAAAAATACTTCGCTAAAAGGTTTTTTAAATACTGTATTAAGCGAGAATGACTTAAATTATACACTAAAAGGAAATAAATTATCTATCTCCTACCTTTTAACACAAACCTTTAGAGTCCACTATATATCTGGAACTAGAAGTGGTGTAAGTAGTGCCAATGTTACTATAGCAAATTCAAATAATGGGGCAACCTCTTCTGACAGTGGTTCAAGTAGTACTTCTCGTACTGGAATACAAATAGAGAGTAGTGATGAGTTTAAATTTTGGAAAACTATAGAGTCTGAAGTACAAAGAATACTCATTGGTGCTGCAGATGGTAGTACGCATTATACAAAAGAGAGTGATACAAAATGGACTGGACCAAATGGAAAAGCATGGGAGTATAATCCTTTAGCTCCTATTGTAAATGCTGATGCAGGGATGATTACAGTAACAGGGACTAATAGACAAATTCACAGAGTTGCTAGATATATAGATACTCTTAAAAAACAGATAAAAAAACAAGTTGTTATTGATGTACGAATTATCACTGTAACCTTTGATAATAGTAAAACAACTGGTGTAGACTGGTCACAGCTTTATGGACTGCAGAATGTTGCTATTAACACTATGGCTATGAAAGCTAAAAACCTTAACTCTTATACTGTTGATTCAGAAACAGGTATTGGGGAGTTTGAATGGACAAGTGGTTCAAACCCTAGTGAAGCATCTCTTTTAGACATAAGAGGAAATATCGAAGTCCAAGATGTTGTAAAGTTTCTTGCTACACAAGGAGATGTACGATCTATATCAAGCCCAAGGGTTATGACACTCAATAACCAACCTGCTCTTATAAGTGTAGGAAAAGAACTTTTTTATAAAATCTCATCTTCTAGTACGGCTAGTAGTGGGGGTGGATCTGTTGCTGCAGAGGGGGAGACTGTAGACTCTGTTTTTGCAGGAGTTCTATTAGATATTACACCTGAAATCAGTAATGAGGGCATAATAACCCTAAAAATCAATCCATCTATTACGGATACACTTGAACCTATTAGTTCTGATAGTGGGACTAGGGATATTCCACCTGATTTAATTCGTAGACAAATTGCATCTGTTATCAAGGTTAAAGATGGTCACCATGCAATACTTGGTGGACTTATTACAACACAAACAGGAACAGAAATAAATAAAGTTCCTTTATTAGGTGATATTCCTCTTCTATCAAATGTATTTAAAAAAGAAGAAAAGATTGAAAATATTGTTGAATTAGTACTTATTATAACTCCACATATTATTAAAAATGGAAAAGATATATCATTACGAGAATTAGGATATAAGAAAGTAAATGGAAAGTAGATACTATGATGCCAAAAATGTATTTATCGATTCTATAGAGATTGATGACTATATTGCACTTGATTCTTCGGTTATCTCTTATAAACAGCTACAACATAGCATAGAGAAGCCTCTTAAAATGATTTTGGTCTTTGGACGACCTGGAACAGGTAAAAGCATTCTCTTAAACTATTTGTATGAAAACCTAAAGTATCAAAAAGATATTCACTATTTTGCAACTCCTACTACCAATGAAGAGGAGTTTTTTCATAAGATATTTAAAGTTATTACCAAAAAAGATCTCCCAGCTAATACTCGTGTTAACTTCTCTACACTTGTTGACTATTGTAGAGATATGCAAGGGAAAAGAGAAATTGTTGTTCTTCTTGATGAAGCACAAATGTACTCTGCTGAAATGATGGAGCGAATACGACTCCTCTCAGATAGTCGCTCTATTAAATTTATTATTGCCTTACACAAAACAGATCAAGAAGATTTAATAGCCAAAGAGCATTTTCAATCTAGAATATGGGAAGTTATAGAACTTCGTAATGGAACGCTAGAGGATACTCAAAACTACATACATAAAAAACTTCTAAAGAAAAATCTTTTTGAAATTGCCAATAGTATAAAAAGTTATCATATTGGACTTATTTATAAATTTACAAAAGGAAACTATAGAGAAACAAATAAAATCCTTTTTACTATTTTTGAAATTTATGAGTATTATGACTTACATCATAAAAGTAAAATTGATGAACATAGTTTTTCAAAAAAAATTATTGAAATGGCTGCTATTAAACTAGGATTTATTCATGTATGATGTAGAGTTATTGGAAAAAGAGTGGAAACGCTATAAAATGAAACGCCGTCTTCCTTGGATTGGTCTTTTTATAATTATTGGAATAACTCTTAGTTATATTTTTAATCGAGATATTATTTTTCAAAAACTTTCTCAATATTTTGATGATAAAAATAGTAGTAATATTATATTAATAAAAGAAAATAATACTACCTTTGATAATAGATCTCAGGAGTATAATATAAGTGATGAACTTTTTAATCAAAAAATTGATAAAGAGTTGGCTAAAAAAGATATCCCAATACTAGAGCCTGAAGAGAAAAAAAGACCGATTATGGATATTGAATTTACACAGGAGAAAGTACATAAAAGGAAATATCTTAATATTGTTGTCACAGATAAAGAATCAAGAAATAATAATAAAGAGATATTTGATACACTAAGTATTGTAGAAAAACGATATAAACAATCACCAAACTATGAAGATGCTATCTATTTAGCAGAAGGCTATTATGAACAAAGAAGTTATGAAAAAGCTCAAAAATGGGCATTAGAGAGTAATAATCTTAATAGTAATTCTGAAGAGAGTTGGTTACTGTTTGCTAAGTCAAAAGCTAAGCTTGGTGATTATGATGCTGCTGGAAAAATTTTAGAGGCCTACCTTAAAGAAAACAGTTCTTCAAAAGTTGAAAAACTACTTCATTCAATAGAATCAGGAAAATTTTAATGGTAAAATTAATCAAAATGATGTTAGAAGAGAAGCTAATATCAAAGGATGCTATTTCTAAGCTAGTACGGAGTAGACCACCTAAAAAAATATCTTTTAGTAACTTAGTTCTTGAAAAAATGATAGATCTTCATACCGTTCAAATATATCTAGCCAAACAAGTAAGAGAGGGAGTTATTACTTTAGCACACCTTGAACAGATTCAGGGTATAGATCTCTCTCCCATACTTACAGTAATTGCAAAAGAGTTAAAGATTGAGTTTGTTGACCTTGATGAGACAGATCTTGATATGCACTTGTTTAATAAAATTCCTTATAAACAACTTCTAAAATACAATGCTATGCCTATTGAAGAGACAGATTTAAGTATCCTAGTAGCCTTTGAAGATGCTTTGGATATGGGTGCACAAGAGGCACTACAGAGGCTCTTTCCTAAAAAACCTATCAATATAGCTATTGCTAAACCTTCTCAACTTAGGAAATACCTTAGCCAAATGGAGATAACTGATAGTGTTAAAGGATTAGTAAATGATGTAAGAAAAGATCTTAGTAGAGGGGGAGAAAGCAAAGAAGAAGAAGAGGGTGCATCTCCTGCTATTGTAAAACTCATTGATATTATTCTTAAATCTTCGATTGTTAGTAAAGCAAGTGATATTCATGTGGAAGCTACAGAAAAAAACTGTTTAGTTCGAGATAGAATAGATGGAATGCTCAAACAGACCTTTACCTTTGATAAAGATATATTTGGTCCACTCTCGTCAAGAATGAAGCTTATGTCAAACCTTGATATAGCAGAAAAAAGAAAACCACAAGATGGACGATTTTCAGCTCTTGTTGGAGGAAGAGAGTTTGACTTTAGGGTTTCAACACTTCCTACAATGTATGGAGAATCTATTGTTATGAGGATTTTGGATAAATCCAAAGTGATGATTCGATTAGAAGATGCGGGGATGAGTGCACACAATTATGAGAAAATTTCTCAAGGTATTGCTGTGCCTTATGGTATTGTTTTGGTTACAGGACCTACAGGTAGTGGAAAGACGACCACTCTTTATGGTGCACTTAATGCAATTAAAGACCCTAGAGATAAAATTATTACTGTTGAAGATCCTGTGGAGTACCAGATGAATGGTATTCAACAAGTTCAAGTAAAAGCCAGTGTAGGTTTGAGTTTTGCTGATGCACTACGATCTATTCTTAGACAAGATCCAGATAAGATTATGATCGGGGAAATTAGAGATCAAGAAACTCTTCGTATTGCTATTCAAGCAGCACTTACAGGTCACCTTGTCCTCTCAACTCTTCACACAAATGATGCGATTAGTGCTATTAATAGAATTTTAGATATGGGTATTGAAACATATCTCGTAAGTGGTGCTGTTGTAGCTATACAGGCTCAAAGACTTGTACGAAAACTCTGTGTTCACTGTAAAATAGAACATATACCTGAAGAGAGACTTATTAGAGATGTACAAGAATTTCTTCCTGAAAAATATATCTTTTATACAGGAGAGGGATGTAAAGAGTGTGGACATAGTGGCTACTCAGGAAGAGAGATGATCTCAGAGGTACTTACTATTAGTGAGGTTCTCGCACGAATGATTGCCAATGGTGCGAGTAAAGAAGAGATGACTGTTCAAGCTAATAAGGAGGGATTTATAACTATGTTTGCTGATGGTATAAGAAAGGCTTTAGAGGGCGATACAACGCTAGAAGAGATATATAGGGTGGCAAGAGAATAATGGTATATTTTAATGTAACAGTAACAGAAAAAGGAAAAAAGCGTATAGAGTCTCTTTATGCAGAGAATAAAAGAGATGCTATTAGTACAGCAAAAAAGAATTTTCCAAAAACAATGGTTATTAAAGCTGTTGAGGGGGATGCTCCCCTAGAAGATAAATTTGCTAAACTTATGGAAGGCTTTAAAAAAGGGTCTAAAAAAGCTATTCCTATCAAAGATAAAATTGCTACAATTAGTCAAATTGCGGTTATGACTGATGCAGGTATTGGTATTAATGATGCACTTCTTGAGATCTCTGAAAATACAGATAATGCAGAGTTAGCAGAGATGTATTTAGCTATGGCTAATGATCTAAATTCTGGTAAATCTCTAACTGCTGCCTTTCAACCACACTCTGATGCTTTTGGAAGTGTAGCTATTGCTATGACAGAGTTAGGAGAGAAAACAGGAAATGTTTCAGAGTCCTATAAGACACTTGCGGAAATTATGGAAAACCAAAGAGATAATGCAGCAAAATTTAAAAAAGCAATGAAGGGTCCTAGAAATACTTTAATAGCTATGGGAATTGCTTTTACTGTTTTAATTATGGTAGTTGTTCCTAAATTTAAGGGTATCTTTGAAAAGCTAGGTTCGGATTTACCTGTTCCTACGCTTATACTTTTATGGTTGGAGAGTGTGCTTAGTGCCTATGGTATTTATATCTTAGTTACAGGCGTTATACTACTAAAAACCTCTCAATATTTTTATAAACATAGTAAAGAGTATAAATTTCATATGGATAGTATTGCGATTCATCCAAAATTTTATTTAATTCATGATGCTATATTTTACTCCTCTATGTATAGCTATAATTTAGTCTTTACAGAACTAGTAAAGGCTGGTATTCCTGTTGCAGAAGCTTTAGAGACTGCTGTAAATATGATTGATAATAGTGCTATTAAGAAGAAACTTCTAACAGTCAATGCAAATATTAGTCGGGGTATGGGTTTGGGAGAAGCACTTAAACTCACAGGTATTTATGAAAATATGCTTCTTCAGATGATTAAAGCAGGAGAGCAAGGGGGGCAACTTGATGCAATGCTTGAAAAAGTTACACAATACTATAAACAAAAGTTTGCTGACTTTATTGATAACCTCTCTTCTGCAATTGAGCCTATTATGATGTTTTTTATTGCCTGTTTGGTACTATTAATGGCTCTTGGTATCTTTATGCCTATGTGGGGAATGGGAGATGCAGTTAGTAAATAACTTTTTAGATTAGAGCTTATGATACCTCATAGCTCTTTCTAAATCTTCTATTGTATCAATTCCAAAGCTTTGTGTGTGTACTTCTACCATGGCTATTTTATATCCATAGTAGAGAGTTCTTAACTGTTCTAGCTTTTCTATACTCTCTAGTGGGGAAAGCTCTAAGGTACAAAATTTCTTCAATGATTTCATAGAAAAACCATAAATACCCAAATGCCCCTTATACGCATCAAAGTGATGGTCTCTAGGATAAGGAATTTTTGCTCTAGAGAAACAAAGAGCAATTTTATCTTTTGAAGTGACTACTTTGACAATATTTGGGTCATCTGCTTCAGGGTTAGTAATAATCTTGTAGGCTGAATTCATTATAATTTCACTATTCTCTCTATTTTTTTTGGTAAGAGAGTAGATAGCCTCTACTACTTCTGACTCTATAAAAGGCTCATCTCCTTGAACATTAATAATAATCTCATCTTCATCTAACTCTAACTTTTGGGCAGCTTCAAAGATACGATCAGTACCACTTTGATGCCTACTTGATGTCATCACTGCTGTAATATTATATGATGAAGCCATATCCATAACCTCTTTTGAATCTGTTGCAATAGCAACCTTATCTATATTAGAGACTCGCATAGCTGTACGAATTACCATAGGCACTCCTGCTATATCAGCAAGTACTTTATTGGGAAATCTACTAGAGCCTATGCGTGCAGGGATAATAATCATTATAAAACCTTTTTGTAAAAAATAATAGCTATAATTCTACAATAAATTTCTATAAAATAGGTAGCAGATGAAACAAGCACTTTTCCTTCTAAATATGGGGGGACCAAATCATATCGAAGAGATTGAAATTTTTTTAACCAATATGTTTGCAGATAAAAATATTTTGCCTATTAATAGATACTTACGAAAACTTATCGCATCTATTATTATCTCTAAAAGATTAGAAGAGGTAAAAGAAAATTATCGTCTTTTGGGTGGGAAATCTCCTCTTCCTCAACTTACACAAGACCTCATAGATAAACTCTCTACAAAAATAAAACTCCCTATATATGCCACAATGCGATATGTAGCCCCTTTTGCAACAGAGGCACTTATTCAATGCCAAAGAGATGGAGTAGAAGAGTTACTGCTTTTTCCTCTCTATCCGCAATACTCCACAACAACTACACTCTCATCCCTAGAAGATATACAAAATCGTGCCAAAGCTCTCTCGTATACTCCAAAAATAACTCTTATAGAACCCTATTATGATAAATATGAGTATATTGAAGCGAGTTGTGAAAAGATTATAGATGCTACTAAAGAGATAGAACGAAGCTCTTATGACCTTATACTCTCAGCCCATGGCTTACCTATGAGTATTATCAAAGCTGGTGACCCTTATGAGAAAGAGATTACTGCTAATGTCTCTGCTATTAAAACCTATCTTCATAGTAAGAATATCTTTTTTCAGAGCATCTCTCTTGCCTATCAATCCAAAGTTGGCTCCTCTGCATGGTTAGAGCCTAATCTTGCAGATGTTCTACGAAATCCCAAAAGTCTTAAAGTAGTTATCTATCCTATTGCTTTTACTATTGATAATTCAGAGACACACTTTGAACTTGATATTGAACATAGAGAGATAGCCCAAAAGGTAGGCTATGAGGATTATATTGTAGTAGAGTGTATGAATGATAGTGATAAGTTTGTGAACTTTATAGCTAAAGAGGTAGACTCCCTTTAGCTATGATAAGTAGACCTATAGTAATAAGAAGTAGTGAGACAAAAGCAAAAACTCCTGCATAGAGTGCTACACTATTGACACCTGCTACAATACGCATCACACCTATAGACTTCTCTTTATCATCTTTAAACATCACTTCAATATCTTTTCTATGAAGTTTATAGTTTGTATAGACCAAGTAGGTACTAAATCCCCCTAAGAGTAGAGAGAGTAGCAGATAAAATAGAATAAAAAATGGCAAAGGTACAATAGCTCCTACAATAAGTATAATAGATAAAATAATAAGTGCTACCTTCATCTGTTTACGATAGAGAAGATACCAAAAACCACCAATCATTGCCCAACTATTCCAGTACCAACTTACCCCTTTTGAGCGTCCATCAAATGTTTGAAAAGCTTTTGTATACCATGTAACTTTTGATGGTGTTGCTATATATGCTTCTAACATTTTTGTCTCATATTCTCTACTATCCATCTTGCAACTCTTTTGTTTTTGTATATGCTTCACTCAAAAGAATAGAGACTATTACTAATGGTGGGAAACTCAAAGAGATAAGATAGGATGGAATATGCAAATACTCATGTCTATTGAGATAAAAAAAGCCTAAAACCAAAATAATATACGCACTCAAACGAAAAAATGAAAAAGATGCTCTGGAATCTTTTGCAACTTCTTTTAAAGAGCGACGATTCTCTTTTAGTTTAGCTTTTTCCTCTTTGAGACTGTTGCCCTCATCCTCACTATAGAGGTCATGGGGGTCGTCTAACTTATCTAACTCATCACGATCAGCATCTGTAGGCATAGCACCCAAAGCTACACCTCTATTAACCATTTTTCTATAACTTATCATAGATGCACTAATAACCAAAGCTGAGGTAAAAAAAGCTATTTGAGAACTATAAAGCCAATCTCTATCCCCCATAAATATACAAAACCCTATAAGAAGACTATCTACAAACAAAAGTGTATTAATAATTTTTATATTAGTACTTGTCATCGTCATCATCATCTATTTTTTTATTAGGATCATAGGCATAGCGTGGGTCTTTGGCTAACTCATCCATAGATCTTTTTTGTCTTTGATATGCTTTATAAACATTAAGCACCGCAGCAGCAACTCCCCAAAAGACTCCAATCCATAAAAGCCAAGCAATTCCAAAGAGACTTTTTAGACCCAAGCCAATAGCAACTCCCAATAAAACAGCTACTACCATAGAGATACCTAGGCTTAGTCCATCAGCAGCATCTACTACCTTTTTTAGTTTTGGTTCTTCTTCTTGCATTTTTACTCCTTTGAAGCAATCTCTGCCATAACTTTTGTAGCTATAGCAATAGTCTCTTCTATCATCTCATCACTTGTTGCAGTTGATATAAATCCTGTCTCATACGCCGAACATGCCAAGTAGACACCATTAGCTAACATGCCTTGATGAAACTTCCCAAATGTCACGGTATTGTTTTCTAATGCATCCTCAAAGTTCTCTACAGGTTTAGAACTAAAGAAAAATCCAAACATACTCCCACGCACTCTCGTCTCTAGAGGGATTCCAGCACTTTTGGCTGCCTCTTGGAATCCTTGCATCAATCTTTTGGCTCTTGCAGCAAGTGTAACATAGATAGATGGTTGGCTTTTGAGTTTTCTAAGACTTGTAAGACCAGCAGCCATAGCCACTGGATTGCCACTTAGTGTTCCTGCTTGATAGACAGGACCCTCAGGTGAAAGATGAGCCATAATCTCTGCTCTTGCTCCAAATGCACCCACAGGCATACCTGCACCAATTACTTTGCCTAGTGTTACCATATCTGGTTTTACTTTGCTAATCCCCTGAGCTCCTATAAGACAGGCTCTAAACCCACTCATCACTTCATCATAAATAAGTAATGTTCCATTGAGGTCACATAAAGCTCTTAACTCTTCAAGAAACTTTTCATTTGCAGGAACTAAGCCCATATTTCCAGCAATTGGTTCTAAAATAACACATGCCACCCCCTCTTGGCTTTGAGCAAAACACTCTTTGACACTTTGGATATTATTATATTGAGCTAGAAGTGTATGTTTTGTGAGGTCTGCTGGAACCCCTGGGCTACTTGGATGACCAAAAGTCACGGCCCCACTTCCTGCTTGAACTAACAATGAATCACTATGTCCATGGTAACAACCTGTAAATTTAATAATATCATCACAGCCAGTATACCCACGAGCCAAACGCAAGGCACTCATAACAGCCTCTGTACCAGAACTTACAAAACGCACCTTATCCATAGTATCAAACATAGAGACTATCTCTTGTGCCAAATCTGTCTCCACAGTTGTAGGGGCTCCAAAACTTAACCCTCTTTGGACAGCATCAATTACAGAAGCCTCTATATCTGCATCTCTATGACCAAATATTAGTGGTCCCCAACTCTGTACAAAGTCAATATATCTATTGCCATCAATATCAAAGAGATACCCACCTTCTCCTCTTTGGATAAAAGGCGGTGTCCCTCCTACACTACTAAATGCTCTTACAGGTGAATCTACGCCACCAGGAATAACGCTATAAGCCTCTTGGAATGCTTCAATACTCTTGTCATAACCCATTATTATTATCCTTTTTGCTATAATTGCTGAAATTATACACTATAGGAGCAAAAGATTAGAACAACTCAAGCATTCCTAAGCTCTATACTCTTGCATTTGATAATTGTCTACCTTTATTTATATTTTACTAAAGAAAAAATTATCTTTTTCCCTCCACCAAAAGATGCAAAAGCAATTACGCTTGATTTAACACAATTTAAATCACCTCCAAAACCTATAGTTGTACCCAAAAAAGAGTTACCTCAAACCTTGCCACAACAAAAATCTATACAAACACCTGCACCTCTAAAAAAGATAGAAAACACCCCCCAAGCCAAAAGAAAACTCCTTACAAACAAAAAAGTCCTTGTTGTAAAAGAGTCCACACAAGAGAACAATACAACACTAAAAAAGAAACTAAAAAAGCAAAAAGAAAAAGAAGAGAGTATAAAACAAAAAATTAAAAAACTCAAAGAGGAGAAGCGAAAAAAAGCCAAACTCCAAAAAGAAAAAATAAAACAAGAAAAACGCAAAAAAGCTCAATTAAAAAAAGAGAAACAAAAAGAAGAAGCGAAAAAAAGAGAAGCAAGAAAAAAACGAATTAAAGAACTCAAAGCCATGGAAAAAAAGCTCTTCAAAGAGCAACAAAGACGACTCAAAGAGTATAAATCTCCTTTAGCTAACTCATTAATGGAGAGTGGCACATCCTACAAACCAACACGCTCACGCCAATTAACACAATCATCAAGTACCAATCTTATTAATAAACTCTATGGCAAAGAGTTTGATAGCTACTCCTCACAAGAGAAAAAATTCCTCAAAGCCAACCTAGGAAGAATCCACTCTATCACCCAAAAAGCTCTTAGTCGCAATGGATACCCTGAGTCTGCTATTAGAATGGGTCAAGAGGGAGTCAATGTAGTCTCTTTTTATCTCCATCCAAATGGCAACATAACCCAACTCAAACTAGAAAAATCAATGGGACATAGCTCATTAGACAATAACACCCTCCAAGTCATCCGTATAGCATACTCTAACTACCCACTCCCACAAAAAAGAACCAAAATTAAGTTTTATGTGAATTATACGATTAATTAAAAGCAGATTGCGTTATTTCCTAAGATCTATTCAGATAACATATTTAAACTATTCTGAAGTTCAAGGGCATGCCCCTACGGAATATTTTTTTGTTGTAGGGGTATCCCTTGTGGGTACGCTAGAGATAGAAATAGCGGTCTATCATTAAAACTAGCAAGAGGACGAAATAGTAAAATAGTCAAAGCTTATGCACAAGGGTATTCTCAGCATACGATTGCTAAAGTATTAGGGTTATCACAACCTGCTATGTTTGGAGTGATTAAGAGGAGGAATGTTCAGGTAACAACTACAACTAACTATTCATAAGCTATATTAGCAAACAAAAGAGATAGCCTACTCTCTGTTTGTATTATATCTTAGATTTTACTCTAGCTCTCTCCTTGGGTTACTACCTCTGCCATAATAGTAGCCATAGCAATATCTACTTCCGTAATCATAACTTTTATCTTCTCAAATAATACTCTGTTGTCGGCTTTGATATGGACGGTTATGCCTTGTATATCTCCTATAAGTATGGCTTTAGCACTCTCTCCTGCTTCTATTACTTCTGCATCAAAAAATAGTCCACTGTTTTGTTCTGCCCATCGTGCAAATTTGCGGTCTCTAAAGTCCCATTCGGCTTTGGTGCTTTCTCTCTCTAGGTCGCTTACTCTGATACAAAGAGGCTCTATATTTCGCAAGAGATAGCCCTCTTCTTCTTTGTCTTGGGTGAGTTGTGTTTTGATAAGGCGGTGGAGTATAAGGTCGCTGTAGCGTCTAATAGGGGATGTAAAGTGGCTGTAGTGGGTAAACCCTAGACCAAAGTGTCCTACATTTCTAGGAGAGTAGGAGGCACGGCGGAGGGATTTGATAATCATAGCATCTACTTCGCTCTCTAAGCCTAGTTTGGATGCCTCTTTTTGTATTGCACGGATAAGGGTAGGGGAGTCTTGGTAGCTCTCTACAAAAAGACCTATAGTAGAGAGCTCTTCTAAGAGGGTTTCTGTTTTGCTAAGTTGTGGTGGCTCATGGATACGGAATATCCCAAATTCCTCCTCTTCTTTGTTGGTCATAAATCTTTTGGCAGAGGCTCTATTGGCTAGGAGCATACACTCCTCTATAAGTGAGTGAGAGGGGGTGCTAGTCTCTATGGTGGTGTGTTGCAGAAGATGGCTAGAGTCTATACTCACGCGTATCTCTTCGCTTCTAAAGTCAAAACCGCTTGTGAGTCTATTTGCTCTAAGCTCTTGGGTAATTTTGTAAAGAGGCAGTAGATAGGTGAGTATCTGAGCCTCTACCCCCTCGCTCTTGGCTCCGTTTTGCTCTATGATACTATCTATCTGCTCATAATTAAAGCGTCTCTTTGAGTGGATAACTGCCTCAAAAAACTCCTCTTTGAGTGGTTGCAGGGAGTCTCTATCGAGTTTGATTTTGGCTACAAAGGCTAATCTATCTACGCTTGGTTTCAAAGAACAGAGATTTTCGCTAAGTTGTCGTGGAAGCATAGGGAATGATTTATGAGGCAGATAAGTGGTAAATCCTCTCTTTTTTGCCTCTTTGTCTATGGGGGTAAAGTACTCTACATAGTAGCTCACATCGGCAATAGCTACATAGAGTGTATAGCTTTTGGTATCAAAGTAGATTGCATCATCAAAGTCTTTGGCTGTCACTGGGTCAATTGTACAAAAGTCCAGACTGGTTAAGTCTACACGGTTGGGATAATCGTTTTTGTCAACTCTATTTGGTACAGCTTTGGCTTGGTCTATACAAGTTTCAGGAAATTCATCTTCTCTTTGGTAGAGTGCAAGAGAGATTTTCTCATCTACTTTAGGGTCATCTAAATGTCCTAATACAGATATAACTTTATCTGTAGTGCTATCAACTTGCATAACAGTACCTATCTTAAACGCCTTTAAGTCCATACCCTCCATTACGGCATGGGTAGGAAGAGAGGTTTTGATATTACGAATCTCAAATCGCCCCTGCGCATCACGGTAGGTATAGACTATACTAAAAGGGTGTGCTTGGCTTACTACGAGTACTACTTTGCCACTGGCTCTTCCTCTTCGTGCAATAATCCGTTTGGCAACTACTATATCACCTACGCCACCATCACCCAAGTTATCAGGTTCTACAAGCAAATCTTTTTGTTCTTTGGTTTGAGCCTCTACAAACCCTCGACCATCTTTGCCTAGATAGAGTTCTCCTACACGGTAGAGTGAGCGGAGTCTCCATAACTGCTCTATCTGTTCTAGGGCATTTAATTCTTGAAGTTTCTCAAAGCTATCTAAATCTTCTTCTTCAAGATCTGAGATAAGAAAACCGTTTATAAGTTGAATTGCAAATGGGGACATTGTAATACCTTGATTTTATCTAAGAGGATTATAGCAAAGTAAATTATCTTTTATAGCTATGAGAACTCTATTTTATTGAAATCATTTTTAATTTAACACTTACTTATCATCAAAGATTAGTTAAAATGTAAATATTTTTTATAAAAAAGGTTTCGTATATTATGTATTATAAGTTTTTACTCATTCTAATCTTTTCTATACTCCTCTTTGCTGATACCAACGAAACTACTCAAAAATCTTATGCTATTTTTGAAAAAGACAAAAAGATAGTTCATGCTTCACATAATATTGCATTTAGAGGGTTTGAAGGTATAGAGCAGGTGCAACTCCAAGAGGCTATGGGGGTAGATACTCCAAGTTTTATAGAGTTTTGGAAAAGTGATATACCCAAAATCAAAGATAAACTCCTTCCTACACTTAGCGACTCTTTGCATGCATTTTATGAGTCAGAAGGGTATTATGATGCTAATTGTAGTGTAGATATAAATGATACATGGGTTCTTGTAAATATCAAAGAGAATCAGCCTGTACGGATTAAAGATATAAATATCTCTAGTGATTATAATATTACCCAGCTTATTACGCTTAACTCTGGTGATATATTTCGAGCAAAAGATTTTATTAATATCAAAAATTCTATTGTAGAGGCACTTTTGAAAGAGGGGTATTGTAGTTATGATTTGGATACTAAGGCGTATGTAGACTTAGATAAAGCAGAGGTTGATTTGCGATTTATCTTGACCAAAGGGGGATACTGTACTTTTGGGAAAGTAACAACAAAAGGGTTAGAGAGAATTGATGAGGATGTTGTTGTATCACGAGTCAGAGCAAGAGAGGGAAAACGATTTAATATAGAGATGATTCAAGAGAGTTATAAATCACTCTATAATCTTGATGCTTTTGATATGGTGAGTATACGATATGATAGAAAATATTATAATATTGTTCCCATTGATATTAAGGTGAAAGAGCTTACAAAAAAGAACTATTTTATGGGTGGTTTGAGTTATGATACTAATGTGGGGGCTGGTATTAGAGCAGAATACACTCGAAAAAACTTCTTTGGTGATGCACAAAAACTCAAAATACGCTCTAGTTATACTAAGCTTGAACAGCTTTTGGAGTTTGGGCATATAGTTCCTGCCTTTTTTACTGTTGGAAACTACTCTATTGACTTAGCTAGTAAGATAGGATACTCTAACTTAGAGTATGAAGGCTTTATGGAAGAGAAAGGGTATGTTCAGGCTTATTTGGCATATACAAATGAAAAGTTACATATTCGTGCTGGTTTTGCTTTGGAAAATATTGATATATCACTTAGAGATAATGTTGATGAAGATAAGGTTATTCAGTCAATTAATGATGGGACATTTCTTCTTGCCTATCCATTTTTAAGTTTTACTTATGACCGTAGAGACTCCAAGTTAAACCCCAAAGATGGCTATTATTTGGCTGGTATGGTTGAGTATGGTCTTGACTATGATGGAGACTCTAGTAGTTATCTAAAGTACTCTTTAGAGGGGAGATTGATTTATACAATTACAAAGTTAACTCTTTCAAGTGTATTAAAAGCAGGGATTGTTGATGAGATGGCAAATGAACTTCCTGAGTCTAAACTCTTTTTTGGAGGAGGGTCATATAGTAACCGTGCGTATGGATATAACCAAGTAGGTATTATTATCTCTCCTAAACGATATGGTCTTGATGGTGCTTTTACTATGGCAAATCTTTCATTAGAGGCTAACTATCCTATCGTTGGAAATCTTTATGGAGCAGTTTTTAATGATAATACTATGCTTACAATCAATAGTTATGATTTTACAGGTGATATTTTGAGTTCAGCAGGATTTGGTGTACGATATGTAACCCCCATAGGACCCATTAAATTAGATGTAGGGATGAATGTAAATGACCCCTCTCAATATGGAATTGGATTTCAGATAGGACAATCATTTTGAAAAAAATTATTAATGGTATAAGTTACCTCTTTTTTGCAGTTATATTTATAACTATAGCACTTACTATTTTTGTTGGGAGTTCTCAAAGAGTTATAGAGTGGACAGCTCAAAAATATGCTCCAGAGTATGATTTTTCTTATACTCATATCTCTGGGACACTCTTTAGTGGGATAGAGGTGAAAGACCTAGCATTCAAAGATGAAAAGCTTATGGATACTATTGGATTTGCATGGAGTCCTCTTGCGTTATTGTCTAATACAATTACTATTAATAAGTTGGAACTTTTAGGAGTAGAGGTTGATGCACTCAAAAACACCGCAAAGGCATTTGCAAGTGATGAGCCAAAGAGTGAAGATAATAGCTCTTTTGTAATGCCTATGGCTTTGGAAGTTAATAATATAGATATTAGCATAAACTCTTTTGAAGAGGAGAATATTACCATCAATTCTATTACCCTAAAGAGTAAAAATATACTCTTTCAAGAGCGTTTAGATATAGAGAGATTACTGTTAAATATAGATACAAATATAAGCACTCTAGCTATAGATGCTACACTCCAAGACCAAAAGGCTACACTTTCCAAACTCTCTTTAGAGGAGGTTGATTTAGTCCAAATTCGTCAGATTATTGACTCTTTGCAGAGCCAAGAAGATAGTAATAGCTCTACAGCAGTAGCAGAAAAAAAGAGTACACCAAGTCCTCTGATGCCTACAGCCTTGGAGGTAGAGAGTCTTAAGATAGCTATAAATCCTGCGAAGTTTCCTGAAGTGGATATTGTAAAAGCATCACTTGATATAGAATCAATTACTGTAGATATGCTAAAAGTTCTCACTCCTACTAAAAATGCTATAGAGGTAGAAAAAATAGTTTTAGTAGCTGATACAAATTTGACTACTATCTCTCTGGATGCTTCACTCAAAAATGAAAAAGTTTTGATTGAAGAGTTGTTTATAGAAGAGATAGATACTCTAGCCTTAGAAAAATTATTTGTACCCAAAGAGAGCAATAGTACAGATATAAATAATACAGAAAGTAATAGTACACAAGTAGAAGCTAGTGAACCTAGCCCTTTTGTACCAAAAAGTTTGGAGCTTAAAAAGTTTCATACATCAATAAAACAAGCACTCTATGATGATATAGATATAAAAAGTTTACAAATAGATGCCAAAGAGTTTATTTTTGATATTCATAATCTCATAGCCAAAGATGGGGCTATTGATATTAATGCCATAAGCAATCTAGCTACACTAGAGTATAGCATCTCAATTATAGATAATCAAATCAAAAGTAAAGGAGTTGCAACACCACTAAAGGAGCTTTTTACAAAATATACACTGAGAGAGGGAGGAATTGAGCCTATTGCTTTTGTTGTAGATGCTAATCAAAGCCATGTAGATGCCAAAATAGCAATTAATGGTACAAAAATATTAGTAGCAAAAGAGGGTGAGTTTAATGTAGAGAAATTAGCATTTGTCAATAGACTCCATTATAATATTCCAGATAAAAAACTTACACTTCATAATAAAGCCAATATCCAAACACCCTACGCAAAAGATATTCTTTTAGATAATAATGTTGTTTTAGATGGTGAGAAGTTTCACTTTAAAGGCTCTCTACTTCCTGGAAAACTAGAAGCACTCGATGCAAACCAAAGCAAACCATTGCAAGATTTGACTATATCGTATGAGGGGAATAATAGTAGCATAGAGGCGTATATAGATTCAGCAGAGTTACAAGGGCAACTTATATCTAGTGATTTTAAACAAGGAGATTTTAACCTCTCAACAAAAAAGCCTTTGGTACTGCAAGAGCTAGTAACACTTCCTCCCAAATTAGAAAAGACAAAATTAGAGTTTGATATTAACGCACCATTAGATTTTGTAAATAAGTCAAGCAATAGTGCTACAGTGAAGATTCTTTCAAACTTAGTGAATTTTGATGCTACTATTGATTATAACAAAAGTGTAAAAGTACAAAGCACAACCTCTTTTCCTGCAAACTCTCTTTTGCGAGACTTTGATAAAGCTCTACATCTTGATAAGATAAATCCATTAAAGAGTGATATTCAGATGGATGATAAAAGTATAGAAGTAGATATAGTATCAAATGCGGTCAATGCAAAAGCTATGTATAATCTTGAAAATCAAGATATTAGAGGTATGCTAGATGTAGTTAAAGAGCGTATTGTATTTGCTGGGAATCTTCAAAATAAAGTTATATTAAAACATGCTATTCCCAATATTAAAGAGCTTGTAGCTAGAGTACAAACACTTTACTCTTTTGAAGACCCCAAAATAGATGGTGATGTGAACCTTTCTATTAGTATAGAAAATAAAAGTAAACTTGATCTTACTATTGCTTCAAATCAATTGCGTGTAAAACCTGATAAAAAAACAGAACATATTATAGATGATACTATGTTTTCATTGGAAGTTGTCGATACTAATCTTACACTCAAAAGCTATCATACTACTTTTCAAGAACAAAAAATATTTGCAACAAAACCATCATTTATAACATTTGAAAAGAGTATTATAAGTATAGCACCATTTTGGCTCAATGATTCATTACAAATTACAGGAAATTATAATCTAAGTAATAAAAAAGGAGATATATTAGCGTATGCAGATACTTTTGTAGTCTCACACAAAATGATAGATTTAAAGAGTAAGATAAATGTAAAAGCTATTGTAGATGGAATTAAAACTAAAGTAGATGGAAAAGTGACTATTATGGGTGGGCGAGTCTATCTGGATATGGATAAAAGAAGCTTTGCAACTGATAGTGATATTATTCTTGTACAAAATATCAAAAAAAGAGAAGCAAGTCCATTTATGGAGAATTTAATGCTATCACTTATTATAGATACCCAAAAACCTTTAGTTTATAAAAATGATGACGCAGATATTAAACTAAAAACAGATGTAGTTGTGCAACAGATAGGTGCTACACCTTTGGCAGTGTATGGAACGGCTACTATTGTTGATGGCTCCTATTATATGTTTCAAGAGAAAAAATTTACACTCAAAGATAGTTTAATAGCCTTTATAGGAGACCCTAGCAAACCTATACTTGATATTATGGCTTTATATAACTCTATTAATTATGAAATTAAAATACAAGTTACAGGAGACCCACAAACACCAAATCTTATATTCTCATCTATTCCTACACTCACTAGAGAGCAGATTTTATCAGTTATACTCTTTGATAATGAAGATGCTGGTGATTCAAGTAGTGGAGATGATATGATGAAGATGATGGGAGGAGCTATGGCAAAATCAGCTCTTTCTGGGGTAGGAATCAAGATAGACCATCTCTCTTTGGGGACTGATGGAAGTATGGAAGTAGGAAAGAAAATATCTGATAAGGTTACTATTATCTATAGTAATGATGAGGTCTCTAGTGCAAGGTTGCAGTATGATTGGAATAAAAATATTAAATCAAATATTATGAGTGATGGTGAGAGTAGTGGAGTAGATATTATCTACCGTAGAGAGTTTTGATAGTATTTCTCATAAAATAACTTATAAAAGGAAAAAGTATGTTTCATAAAATTTTACTCCTAGCAGTAGTAGGTATCTCTTTAGTGTATGCACAAGATAGCTCTGCTAAGATAGCTAATATTCCAGAAGCATCAGGTATTGATTATTGTGCCAATAGTAATACTCTTGTGGTTGCGAATGATGAAGGATGGTATTATGAAATATCATTACATGGTAGACTTATTACAAAGCACAAAGTCAAAGGCGATTTAGAGGGTGTTGTATGTCATAAGAACTATTTTTTGTTTGCTGTAGAGAACAAAGGTCTTTTAAAAGTTAATAGAAAAACAAATAAGAAACAATTTATCCCTATAGAGAGAGAATATAAAAATAAAAATATCAAACTTATAAGCAAAAATTCTGGAATAGAAGGAATTGCTAAAGTGGGAGAATACTATTATCTCTCTAAGCAGGCAAAAAAGAAAAAAGACTCTTTTATAGCAGTTGTAAAGATTGATAATAATAGAGCTACTATTGTAGATATAATTAAACTCAAAGTAGCAGATATAGCAGGACTTACCTATTATAAGGACTTTTTATATATGGTTTCTGATAAAAAAGATAAAGTTATAAAATATAATCTTGATGAAAGAAAAATAGAGAAAAAGATAGAATTACCAAAAAGTGCTCAAGAGGGTATAGCTTTTGATACAAAAGGGTTTTTTTATATTGCTGATGATAGAGGAAGTATATTGAAATATAGTCAAGAGTTATTATATAAGGCAAAAAAGTGATAAATATTAATCTTTCTATGATACAATTTATTCAATTACTATTTGGAGGATTAAATGCATAAAATAATTTTATTTTTACTTATAGGGGTATTTTCTCTGTATGGATCTGAA
>JADGDQ010000054.1 GCA_016744805.1 Sulfurovaceae bacterium | reverse complement strand
ACTTTGGGTTTAGCTATTTTTGATCTTGCAAAAACTATATTAGAGAGAGAAGTTTTCTTTAAAAATTATTCCAAAGAGAATGAAGATGCCACAATACTAACAAAATTTTCTATTGCTATTATTATTGCTCTTTCTATTGAAGCACTTATGTTAGTATTTAAAATAGCTCTTGATGATTATACACAAATGATTCATGCCCTCTATCTTATTATGGGTGTTGGTATTATTATTATATCATTAGCACTCTATACATATTTATCCAAAAAATAAGTTCTATAATATTTGATATATTGTATAAAATTTATACAATATATTGATTAATTTTATTGTATTTTATGATAGTATTTTAACATCTTAAAAATTTAATGAAAAAAAAAGGATTAGAGAATGTTGAAAAAAGTTCTTAAAGTTGGGGTTGGTCTATCACTAGTAGCTACTACACTCTTGGCAGAAGTAGAGAAAAAAGATCTCAAAATTGGATTTATTGCACTAACAGACTGTGCTCCTATAGTTATAGCCAAAGAGAAGGGCTTTTTCAAAAAGTATGGTCTCAATGTCCATGTAGCCAAAGAGGGTGGAGGATGGCCTGGTATACAGCAGAAAGTGATAAGCGGTGAGTATGACTTTTCACATGCATTAGCAGGTATGCCTATAGCAGCTACTCTTGGTATCAATGGTAATGCACACCTCCAAGCACTACTCTCACTAGATTTCAATGGGAATGCCATCACTTATGGGAACAACATCATCAAAGAGATGCAAAAGTATGGTCTAGACAAAACACAAAGACCAGTCACAGCAGAGAGCCTTAAAAAGTATATAGATGCAAAACACAAAGCAGAGGGAGACAAATACCAACCACTTAGTTTTGGTATGGTACACCCTGTATCTACACACAACTATGAGCTACGATACTGGATGGCATCTGCTGGCATAGAGCCTGATACAGACTGTACAATCAAGCCTTTCCCACCACCAACCATGCCATCTAACCTCATTGCAGGGAACATAGAGGGTTACTGTGTGGGTGAGCCATGGAACAGTCGTATTGTTCTCAAAGGCAAAGGCTCAGCACTTGTAACCAACTACGATATCTGGAACAACAACCCAGAAAAAGTCCTCCAAGCCAGAGCGGACTTCGTGCAGAAGTATCCAGAGACTACAAAAGCGGTGATGAAAGCTATCATAGAGGCACAGATGTGGCTTGATGCATCATGGGAAAACAGAGAAGAGGCCATCAAGTACTTAGCAAAAAAGAACTATGTCAAAGCACCAAAAAGTGTCCTTCAGAAGTCTATGAGTGGTACATTCCTCTACAACAAAGGTGTCGATAGCTCGAACCCTATGTTTAATGTATTTGCCAACTACTATGCAGCCTATCCATACTACTCACACGGTATGTGGTTTATCACGCAGATGTATAGATGGGGACAACTTGACAAAGCAGTAGATATGAAAGCGACGATCGAAAAAGTCTATAGACCAGACCTATTTGCAGAGGTAGCCAAAGAGGTAGGCTATACACTCCCTCCATCAGCTTGGAAAAAAGATGGTGTGGATGAGTACAACAAATTTATCGATGGCAAAGTATGGGATCCTAACAAAGCTGTAGAGTATATCTTTGATGTTGAGGTAGTCAACTCAAAAGTGAGCAAAGAAGAGCTCCTCAAAGAGAACAACTGGACAGTAGAGACAAAACAACCAAAATATGTATGTCCTTATGGACCAGCTGGTTGTGCTGACCCTAAATTCGTAACTAAAAAATAAACTATAGACAGAGCTTCGGCTTTGTCTTTCTGTATGGGTAAGAAGTAACAAATAAACACTACCCCCAATATTTTGGATTTTTTAGAACAGAACCACATATATACCTATACAGAAAGACAAACTTTTCAAAGGAAAAAAATGAACACAGAACTACTCAAAAAGATACTACTGCCACTCATAGTATTGCTCATTATTATACAAGTATGGTCAGGAATAGCCCATGTAGTAGAGGATTTCCCAACACCGTCAGATACCTATACCGCTGCTTTTGGTGGGGTCAATGCTGATGGAGATGAGATAGAAGGTGTGCTTGCTGATCCTTTTTATATAGAAAACGAAGATGACAAAGGTCTCTTTTGGCAGATTTTGGAGTCACTCAAAAGAGTCTTTGGTGGCTTTGCTCTGGCATTGATAGTGGGTGTACCACTAGGACTGCTTATAGGTATGAGCAAAAATGCACAGTATGCCTTTGATCCTTTTATACAGATATTTAAGCCTGTCTCACCACTGGCTTGGTTGCCACTGCTTCTCTTTATATTCCAAGATATAAATATGACAGCCATCTCGACCATATTTATCACCTCTATATGGCCTATCATCATTAACACAGCCTTAGGGGTACGATCTGTGAGTGAAGACTATATGAATGTAGCAAAGGTACTTTGTTTTACACCAATGGAAAAAGTTTTTCAAATTATATTACCTGTTGCTGTACCTTATATCTTTACAGGTATGAGACTTTCACTAGGTATCGCTTGGTTAGTTATCGTCGCAGCCGAGATGCTTACTGGTGGTATTGGTATTGGTTTTTGGATTTGGGATGAGTATAACAACCTCGCATATCAGAACATCATCATCGGTATTATTATCGTTGGGTTAGTTGGTTTTATCTTAGATGTAGTTATGGGTAAAATAGCAGACTTCTTTGACTATACAAAAAAAGGGAGAGCGTAATGAGTAAATTTTTGAGCCTAGAGAAGATAGAGAAGCGGTTTCCAATACCAGCAAAAGAGGACTATATAGCAGTCACTAATGTAGACTTGGAGATCAAAAAAGATGAGATTATCTCTATCATCGGGCATAGTGGTTGTGGTAAATCCACACTGCTCAACCTCATAGCAGGACTCGACAAGCAGAGTGAAGGAAAGATAGTACTCAACAACAAAGAGGTCACAGGACCAGGACCAGAGCGAGCAGTAGTGTTCCAAAACCACTCTTTGTTGCCATGGCTGAGTGTCTACCAAAATATCGAAATGGCTGTCAAAAAAGTGATGCCAGAGCTTAGCCCAGCAGAGCTTCGCCAAAGAGTAGAGAAGTTCGTCTCTATGGTCAACCTAGACCATGCCATAGATAAACTCCCTGCTGAAATAAGTGGAGGTATGAAACAGAGAGTAGGAATTGCTAGAGCTCTCTCTATCAAGCCTGATGTCTTGCTGATGGATGAGCCTTTTGGTGCATTGGACTCTCTTACAAGAGCCAACCTCCAAGAGCATCTTATGCGTATCCAACAGAGTGTCAAAAACACCGTCATCATCATTACCCATGATGTAGATGAAGCGGTACTGCTAAGTGATAGAGTCATTATGATGACCAATGGACCAGAGGCTACTATAGGAGAGATACTAGAGGTCAACCTAGAGCGACCACGCAATAGAGTAGAACTCCAGCACGATCCTGAGTATATCCGTTGTCGTGAAGCGATACTGAGTTTCCTCTATGAAAAATTTGCCAAGGATGATGAGTAGGCTACATACTGTATAAAAAATATACAATATATTGATAAATTTATAAATTAAATAAGATATTATTACAGTAAATTACAAAGGATTAGACAATGGCAGGATTTAAAGCACTCCGAGGACAGGGGCATACACCCACCCTCTTTATGGCATTTTTATATTTTGATATGAGTTTTATGGTCTGGACGATGTTAGGACCTCTGAGTACAGAGATAGCTGAAGCACTAGCACTAACAGGTCATATCATGACAGCAGGAGAGAAAGCAACACTACTCTCTATCCCTATACTATCAGGAGCACTACTTCGTATAGTCTTAGGTTTTGGGGTCGATAAGTTCGGGGCGAAAGCTACTGCTCTAGCAGCACAGCTTGTCGTAATCACTGCTCTTATGACAGCCTATCTCTTAGGTGATAGCATTACTTATAATCAGCTTCTTATAGTGGCACTTGGTCTTGGTTTTGCTGGAGCATCGTTTGCTGTGGCACTTCCACAAGCTGGTCAATGGTATCCACCTAAATCCCAAGGTATCGTATTGGGTATCGCAGGAGCTGGTAATATCGGTGTGGTTATCGACTTTCTCTTTGCACCAAAGATAGCAGAGCTTTGGGGTTGGGATAGTGTATTTCTAGTAGGTGCTGTGATGGCTATTGTAGTATTTATAGCCTACGCATTTATAGCACAGAATGCTCCTGAATCTGTCTACAAAGCACGACCAAAAAAACTAGCAGATTACGGAAAGCTTCTCAAAGACAAAGATACTTGGTGGTTCTCACTCTTTTATGCTATTAGTTTTGGTGGGTTTGTAGGCTTTGCTGGATATATGAAAGTCTATCTAATGAACACTTACCAAGTCGATATGGCTCAGATAGGCATAAGTCTTTTTGACGAGACCAATGTCAAGGTCATAGCAGGATATTTTGGTGCATTGACGATCTTTGCAGGAGCTGTTTTGCGTCCTGTAGGTGGAGCAATTGCTGACAAGATGGGTGGTATTAAGTCTCTCTATATCTTCTTTGGTGTAGTAACCACGATGGCATTTATCAATGCTCTTGTACCGTTACCATTTTGGTTGGCTATTGTTGTCCTCTTCCTCATCATGGCAAACCTCGGTATGGCAAACGGAGCAGTCTTCCAGCTCGTACCACAGAGGTTTGGTAAAGATATAGGTATCATGACAGGTATCGTAGGTGCAGCAGGTGGTATAGGCGGTACAGCCCTCATCAAAACTCTCGGATGGAGTAAGGGAGCTTTCGATGGATATACAGCAGGATTTGTTATCTTCGCAGTAGTTGTACTGATGGCTATAGCAGGTATCAGCCTTGTAAAAACCAGATGGAGAACTACTTGGGGTGTGAATGCTGGGGGGATTATCTAGGTTATATTTACTTTACATCTACTAACACAGAGACGAGGCTTGCCCTTGTCTCTCTATAAAAGGGTGAGAGTTCCTACTTTTATTATTAGGTTATACATATTACTTCTTTAAATCTATTGCTAAAATTTTCTTCATATTTTTAAAAATATTATTCCATTCTAAATCTTGTTCTTCAACAAACAACTCTATCTGTTCTGTTTTAGTATATGATGGACTATAGCATGATTCTAATGCTGTTAAAATTTGTTCTGCATATTTATTAAACTCTTCCAATTCTATCACCCAAGTATCTGTAGAAGGATTTGCATCATTGTTTACTCGATTATGAGGTCCAATAATTATTTTAGATATATCACTGTTACTTTTAACTACTTTATTTTGTTTTAACCATTCAACATGATCTAATGATTGAGAAGTTTCTTTTTTAGGATATGTACCAGTTGTTTTATTAGTCTTTAACTCTAAAATTACATATTGATTATTAGGTAATTCCCACAAGACATCAGGACCAGTCTTATATGTATTATCAGGTCTTTCTGTTTTAAATCCAAGATATTTTCCTAAAAATTCTATACCTAGTTCATGTTTCCTATCATTTTTATTTTGCCTAGGATATTTATTCTCATCGAGATATTCAAAATTATTCTTTAATTCATTTAAATGAATTTCTCTATCATAATTTTCTATACTATCAATAAAAGAGTTTACTAAGCCACTTTCAGATGTAGTAAACTGACGATTAGAAATTATTTGAAGTTTAGGTAGCACACCTACTAAACTGTGAGCTTTAGAATAGAAATAGTCACTTTTTTCTTTCTTTCCTATAACTGATAAAGCCATTGCCGATATAAAATAATGCCATGCATTCATAATAAGATCTAATTCTTTCGATATATTAGTTAAATCATCACATAAATTTTCAATCTCTACATTATCTCTTTTCCATAGTTTACTATAAATATGAGATTCAATAAGAGATATTTTTTCCATTAATATTCTTTCGTTATCGTCTTGTTCATTTTCTAAATCTTCTAACTTTTTAGTCTCTTCATCTATAAATCTATCATACGCACCCATTAGTGAGTTATTTTTATTTAAAATTTGACTTATTAAATCAGATAAATTATCTTGACTTATCATTTCATTTAATTTATTTCCAACACTTAACTGTACTTGCATTAATTTTGGAAAATCTAGTTTATTTTTAGGTGTACTAACCCATTTTACTTCTTCTTTTCCTAAAAGAATTACAATGCCATAATCATCTGTCCCTCGAAAAATTCTTCCTACTCCTTGTAAGATTTTAGCATTCATTTCACTTCGTATATAATTATTTGCCTTTAATTGTGTAGAAAAATAACTATTTAATAATTCTCCTTCCATTGGAAGACCATCAAAAACAAGTACTCTACAAGTTTCACCAGGAAAATCAATTCCATCATAACGATTTGCTAAAATTAATTTTTTATTTTCTGACTCCTTAAATTCTTTTATATTTGCAATAATATTAATTGATTTTGTTTCTAATACATTATTTTTACCTAATGCTTTCCATATTTTCCCCTTATTGAATGAAGGAGTTATTATCAATGAACGATAATTCTCTAAAGAATTAAAGACAAGTTTTCGTAATTCTACTATGTTATCAATATTAATACTTGTTTTGTATGGAGATATAATAAATTTTTTTGATTTACTTTTTCCTGAAGGAAATGAAATAAAGTGTTGTATTTTATTTCCATAATATCTTGGAAAGTAATCCATGCCTACATGTGTAGCTGATAAGTATACTCTTGAAACATTATCTTGGAAATAAGATAATGTTTTAGAGGGAATAATTGGAGGCACAATCTCAATACGCTTTGGACTAATCAAAAATAAACACATATCGAGGTTATCTTTTAAATATTCCCATGCATATTTTAAATTTTTATGTTCATGAATTTTAAAATCAAGTAATATTTTTTTTATTAATTCAAGATGATTTTTTATCTCAAATGGCGGTAAAATAAAAATTTCTTCACCCTTCCCATCCAATATATTTTTATATCTAACATCTTGACTTTGACTATCAAAATAGCTTTTAAATAAATTTGCAATATTGAAGTATAGTGCTTCATCACGTAATATTGGAAGTGTAAAACTATCTTTTAGTACACTTCCTGATACATGAGAATCATCAAATACTATCCCACCTATATCTTCATGGAAAAATTTAGATTTTCCATTGAATAGTGCCTGATAAGTAGTAATTAATGGTGCTTTACATTCATGAAAATCAAATTCTTTAGTATATTTTTGAGAAGCATAAGAGGAGACTTTAATACTTAAAGCATTCGCTTCGTTAACAGTTTGTTCAACCAATTGTTTTGAAGCACAAAGATAAATTACTTTTTTATTTTTTTCATTCATGATAGAATGTGCAATTAATAAACCTACGATTGTTTTTCCCATTCCTGTATCCATGGCAATTAATACATCATTTTTATCTCTATTATTATTCCAATCTCTTAATATGTCTCCTTGACCTAACCAAAGATTTTTCCCACTTGCTTGTTTACGAAAAATTTCTTCAGGGTCAATAATAATTTCTTCCTCTATACTTGTTAATCCTGCTGCAAAATCAAATGCCATTTTCATCCCTTTTTATTTTAGTAGTCAATACTTTTAACATTCTATCATTTATTGTGAACATATTCAAAGAAGGATGTAACTTTTTGACTCTTGATACGATAACTAACAGATATGATAACATCAAAGTTAATAGAAAGATATTTTCTTCTGATAATTGCACCTAATGTGCAACCAAACAATTTGCCTACTATTTAATCAACAAATAGCTTTATATATCGCTATAATCCACTAGTTATATATCAAACAGAAAAGACTCAAATGAATCAACATATCAAAAGCACCTCATTTTCTCTAGCCAAAGGCACACAGTTAACAGGGGATGATTATGCTCTTGTAAAAAACTATGATGACCTTTGTGTAGCTGTTGTTTGCGATGGTGTTGGCTCTGCTACCGAGGGAGCCAACGCTGCTAAGCGAACAGCTACACAGCTTATTAATAGCTTTAAAACCAAACCAAATAGCTGGAGTATACAAAAGTCTATAGAGACCTTTATTCACTCTATCAACAGTGTTCTCTACCAAGAATCTATGCAAAACTATGAACGCCCTGAGCTTGTGACTACTCTCACTATAGTAGTCATCCAAGGAGATAGACTCTATGGAGCTAATGTAGGTGATAGTCGTGTATATTTACATCGAAACAAAAACTTAACACAGCTCTCTCACGATCATAGTATGGATGAAGAGGGCTATGAGGGAGTATTAACAGAAGCTATAGGTATGCAAGAGAGTGTCTCTATACACTATTTTGAAAATAGCATTCAAAAAGGTGACCGTATACTCTTGTGTTCTGATGGACTCTATACTGAACTTGATAATGATAAAATTATAGACCATATAGTATTAGGAGCATATAGCTTAGTCAAGACAGCAAGTACTCTAAATAATGATAATCTTCCTGACGATACTACAGCTATAACTTTAGAAATAGAAGAAATTCCCCTTATAAATAAACTCAAAAAACAGAATCTTCTTATAGCCCAAACATACTCAAATGGTGAACTAATAGATGGATATAAACTTATTAAACCACTTATCCAAAATAACCTTACTTGGCTTTGTGAAAAAAAGGGTCAAAATTATGTAATTAAATTTGTATCAGCTAAGGCAAAAGAAGATGTAACAATATTAGATGTTTTTGTGGCAGAAGCATGGAATGCTACACGACTCAAAGCAGGGTTTTTTCCAAAAGCAGTTATACCCAAAAAACGAACACACCGCTACTATATTATGGAACATCTTAGAGGAATAGATCTTAAAGCTTCTATTAAAAAACGAGTATTAAGTACAGAAGATGCTATTACTATGTCAAAAACTCTTCTTAAAGCAGGGCAATATCTTATCAAGTATGATTTAGTTCATGGTGATATAAAACCTGAAAATATCATGATGTTAGAGCGAAAAGGAAAACACTATTTTAAAGTGATAGATTTTGGCTCTATTATCCAACTCTATGCCACACAATCTAGAGCAGGTACACCTAGCTACCTTGCACCCGAACGCTTCACAGGGGCTGCTATCTCTGAGAGTACAGAACTCTATGCCATAGGTGTCACCCTCTATGAGTCACTCACAGGCAAATACCCCTATGGAGAGATAGAACCCTTCCAAAACCCCTCATTCAAGCCAGCAATACCACCTTCAAAATATAACAAAAACATCCCAAATTGGCTTGATAGTATCATCCTAAGAGCAATATCTTTCAAGATAGAAGATCGCTATAGTAACTACTCCGAAATGCTCTATGAGCTAGAGAACCCTCAAAAAGTTATCCCTTTTTATGACAAAAGCAAGGCACTTATGGAGAGAGATCCATTGACATTTTTCAAGATAGGGTTTTATCTGGAGTTCTATCTACTCTTGGGACTCTTCTTTTGGTGGTTTCTAAATTAAGGCATCTTTGGTGCAACTAACTCTTCACCCAAAGATGCATAGCTTTTACCTATTCTAGCCACTGGGTCAAACTCTATAGAGATTCTCTCTTTATCTACTATATTCTCATCTTTGACATAAATATTTCTTACATTAAGCACCAAGGGAATAGTATCTCCTCCACCTAAATCTATCTCTTGATTAAAATCACAAAAATAGGCACATGGCACACTCTCTATCATAGGTGGGAATAACTCAAAAACTCTTGTAGTCTCTATATTATATTCAGAGGCTTCACTGCTATTATGGGCTAACTCTTTAGAGCTAAAATGCATTTTGTCTAAGTTGGCTTTATCAACCATACAGATAGTACATTTTTTATTTTTTCTAATATTTGCCAAAGTATCTTTGGCTGTGCCATCTGATTTGTGTCCTACAGAGATAAGCACAGTAGCAGGGTTTGAAGATAATCCAATAAAATAGCTAAAAGGTGCAATATTAATCACTCCCTCATCTTCTGTAACTACCCACGCAATAGGTCGAGGAATAATAGTTTGAGCCATAAGTTTATATTTATCATTAAGCGTATTATCTTCTAAGTTAAAAATCATAATTTAGTTCCTTTTTTATAATATCGTAGTATACCCAATAGCAACAACCAAAAACAACACAACTTCTACAAACTCTAGCGTTGCTCCTAGTAGGTCGCCATTAACAAATCCTAGTTTTGATTTGAGGATGTAGATGGTTGTATATGCTATTATTACTCCTAGAACAAGTAATAGTATAAAATAGGGTGTAAGGAATACTCCTATAAGGGTAAAAATTGTGTATGCACTCCATAAATAACGAGGGCTAAGGGCTTCTTTTAGTTGTGTAGCAAAGAGTGAGCGGAAGCTATAGACTCTAAAAAGCATCAATAGTGAAAGACGGCTTATGATAAGTATGGCTACAAATTCAAAGAGTAGATTATGTAGAAGTAAAAATATAATACCTGATACTTTGAGCAAAACTAAAGCTATTGCATAGAGTACTCCCATAGCTCCTACGGTGGGGTCTTTGATGATGGTATATGCATCTTTTCCAGAGTGTGAGGCATAGAGTGCGTCTCCTACATCAAGCACTGCTTCTGTATGCAAAAATCCATATAAGAGCATATAAAAAATAGCCGATACAATAGCTCCATACCAGCCAAGAGATGATAATAGATAAAAGAGAGCTATAGTGAATAGACCCAAAACCAAACCTACAAGTGGTAAAAAGAAAAGCATTGCCCCTAGGATATTTTTGCTTGATAAGTCATCCTCTTTATCAAACCAAATAGGAAGTATCGAAAAGTAGCTAAATGCAAATTTACACCCTAAATAGAGATTTTTCATAGTATGATTACTCCTAATAAGAGAAGAGTAATAAATATATCTAATCGTGTTTGCAAAGAGAGGGCTTTGAGTATATCTTCTGAAACAAGCCTCTCTCTTCCTTCTCCAAAGTGGGGTTTGGATTTGAGTTTGCCAAAATATTTGGTATCTCCACCTAATCTAATGCCCAAAGCCAAAGCCATAGCAGAGATGGGGTGTCCTGCGTTTGGACTCTCATGCTTTTTGCCATAGCTATAAAAACCAAAAAGTGCTTTTGGACTATACATCAAAAGAGCAATAAGCAAGGCTGTTATGCGTGAGGGGATATAGTTGGCTATATCATCTATAAATGCCGAAAACTTACCAAACTTCTCATAGCGTTGAGTGCGGTACCCTACCATTGAATCTAAGGTATTGATAGCTTTGTAGACAAAAGCTCCTTCTAGTCCAAAGAGTAGCAGATAAAAAAGAGGAGCTATCACCCCGTCACTAAGATTTTCTGAATATGTTTCGATACTTGCTTTGTTAATATCAGATTGAGCTAATCCTTGGGTGTCACGACTTACGAGGTATTGAATATTTTGAGGATTTTTGATAATATCTTTGACACTACTATAGAGCATATTTGACGCGATTGTAGTAGAGGCTATAAGAGAAGAGATAAGAAGCACCATCCAGCTAGGCAGTCCTAATATATCACTTGATAAAAGAGCCAAAAAGAGACCTATCACCAAGGCAACAAGCGTAATTAAAGAGAGATTTAAAATAGCTCCTCTATATACGCTATCTTGATAAAACCGTTTTTCATACCACTTGATATAATCTCCCATTACCACTACAGGATGCTTTACAAAGTCAAACTCACCCCATACTTTATCAATGAAATACGCTCCAAGAGCTACTATTGGATACATAAATTTACACTACCTTTTTATAATTTTGAGATTGCAAATTGGATAATTTACAATAAAAAATAGTATAATAGCACAATTTTTAGATAGGAAGGATAATGATGAGTAGTAATAAAGAAGAGGTACTTGAGTATCATATTGGTGGTAAAATTGGTATTGAGACTACCAAACCATGTAGTACACAAGAAGAACTCTCATTAGCATATACTCCTGGTGTTGCTATACCATGTTTGGAGATAGAAAAAGATGAAGAGTTAGCCTATACATATACAAACAAAGGAAACTTGGTAGCTGTTATCTCTGATGGTTCGGCTGTTCTTGGACTAGGAGATATTGGTGGTGTTGCAGGCAAACCTGTAATGGAGGGAAAATCTGTATTATTTAAGCAGTTTGCTCATGTAGATGCTTTTGATATAGAACTTGATGTACATAGTGTTGATGATATTATAGCTACTTGTAAAGCTATTGCACCTACTTTTGGTGGTATTAACCTAGAAGACATCAAAGCTCCTAAATGTTTTGAGATAGAAACTAAGCTCCAAGAGGCACTTGATATTCCTGTGTTCCATGATGACCAGCATGGAACAGCAATTATTACAACTGCTGGACTTTTAAATACTTTGGAAATTTCAGGCAAAAAAATTGAAGATGTTAAAGTAATTGTTAATGGTGCAGGTGCTGCTGGTATTGCTTGTGCCAAGATGTATGTTACAGCTGGAGTTAAAAACCTCTATATGTGCGATAGCAAAGGGGTAATATCTACAAGTAGAGAAGATTTAAATATCTACAAAAAAGAGTTTGCAAGAGAGACTGATGCAACAACTCTTGATGATATTATTGATGGTGCTGATATGTTTTTGGGGCTAAGTAAAGCAGGAGCATTAACCAAAGATATGGTAGCCAAAATGGCACCTGAACCTATTATATTTGCTCTTGCCAATCCTGTACCAGAGATACTTCCAAGTGAAGTAAAAGAGGTACGAGATGATGTTATTATGGGGACAGGAAGAAGTGATTTTCCTAACCAAGTTAATAATGTATTAGGCTTTCCATTTATCTTTAGGGGTGCGTTGGATGTCCGTGCTAGAAAAGTAACAGAGGGTATGAAACTTGCTGCATCACAAGCACTTGCTAAGCTTGCAAAAGAGCCTGTACCACCACATGTAAAAGCAGCGTATCATAATGAAAATATAAAATTTGGTAAAGATCATATTATTCCTCTACCTTTTAACAAAGAGGTACTTATTTGGGTTGCTTCTGCTGTAGCTAAAGCTGCTGTAGAAGAGGGTGTTGCGAGAGTAACAGATTATGACCATGAAGCCTACAGAGAAAAATTGCGTTGTATGGCGTATGGTTGTCTTGAAAAAAAGTAGTTGTTAATTGAGTAGTAGTTTATTAAAAACCTATATTGACCTCTATCAACTTATAAAGACCCAAGACCAAACGCACGAAGAGAGTCGTCGTTTTGGTCTTGCACATTCTAATCTTCTTACAAATCCTATTGAGCTTTTGGATGCATGGAGACGCTCACAGCTTCATCTTTTGCCTCACCCCTCTTACTCCAAACGCATAGAAGATATTCTCTTTAGAGTTACAACGCTCTCTTTTATTCTTAGCTTTTTATTTGGAATTTTTTCGGGTATGGGATTACTCTATTATAATGGTGATGCCCCTATTAATCTGCTCTACTTCTTGACTCTAGTCTCTTTTGTGCCAATAATTACTATGGTCTTTACACTTTTGGCTATACTCTCTGCAAATAAATCAAAAAATATTCTAATAAGCATCTCTCCAACCTACTGGATAGAGAAGATTGTTAGGCACTTCTCTACAAAAGAGATTGAGATTTACTATAATCCTCTAATTTCTAATTGGCTTTTGCTCAAACGGTCACTACTTTTGGGAATAATCTTTTCATTTGCTATTTTGATTGTGCTTTTGGTGAGTGTACTTACCAAAGATATAGCCTTTAGTTGGAGTACAACTTTACAGATTACACCCCAAGAGTTCCATACTCTACTTTTGGCTATAGCTCTCCCTTGGCAAGAGCTTGTCCCACAAGCTGTCCCTTCATTAGAGCTAATTCAAAAGAGTCAATATTTTAGATTAGGAAATATGCTCAATAGCCAACTCTTGGATAATACTATGCTTTTAGGAGAGTGGTGGAAGTTTTTGGCAATGAGTACAATTGTGTATGCTCTCTTGTTGCGAATTGCTCTCTTTGGCTTTATATCTTGGGGGTATAAAAGAGCATTATATCATTCTATTTTACTACTAGGCAAAGATATTTTGTATCAGATGCAAGAACCCCTAGTCAGTACACAAGCCCTTACCAAAGAGACTCCTCTCTCTCCAAGCCAAGAGGCAGAAGTACCCACCACAAAGAGTCTCCAACAGAGCTATCCTTATGTGATTGGTTGGGCTATAGATGAGTCAACTATCCAACTACACAACCAAAGAGAAGCCATTGAGACAGCAATAATCTATCAAGCAGGTGGAAATAATAGCTTAGAAGAAGACCAAGAGATAATAGACACCATCCACACAACAGCCCTACTCTATGTAAAATCATGGGAGCCTCCAACAATGGACTTTATAGACTTTTTGATGGATTTAAGTAGTAAGAGTAGTGTAATACTCTACCCTCTAGGAACTATAGAAAACCACTATATGCCAACAGATGAAGAGTTTGCAATATGGGAAAGAAAAGTAAGTTTACTCAAAAATGATACCATAAGGATGAAAAGATGAGCCAAGAGTATCCTAGATTTGCCGTAGTAGGACACCCAAACAAAGGCAAAAGTAGCATAGTCTCTACCCTAGCACATGATGAGAGTGTACATATCTCTACACTCCCTGGGACAACAACCAAACAAAGAAGCTACCCTTTGAAAGTTGATGGTGTTACGCTCTATGCTCTCTATGATACCCCTGGATTTCAAAGGGCTAGAGCCATATTATCATGGCTCAAACAAGAAGAGACTCCTGCCCATAAACGAGTTGATAGAGTCAAAAAATTTATCTATGAACACCGTGATAACCCACGCTACCAAGATGAGATAGAACTCCTTGAACCTATTATAAATGGGGCTGGTATTATCTATGTAGTTGATGGCTCAAAACCTTATGGTGTGGAGTACGAAGCAGAGATGCAGATACTCTTATGGACAGGGCAACCCTCTATGGCACTTATTAACCTTATAGATACCACAGACTATGTAGCAGAGTGGAAGATGGCACTAGGGCAACACTTTCAGATGGTACGGCTCTTTAACCCTATGCAGGCAAATTTTGCACAGCATATTACACTTTTGGAGAGTATGGCTCAACTCAAAGAGGAGTGGACAGAGCTTGTCAAAGAGTCTATCAAAATATTCAAACTCTACCAACAACAAAAAATTACATACTCTTCAGAGCTTATTACAACCCTTATTATAGACTCTCTCTCCCTCACCCTCACCTCTTCTATCAAAGGCACACAAGCCACCAAAGCCCAAGAGCTACAGCTCACCCAAGAGTACAAACAAAAATTACGCCTCCTAGAAGAAGAGGCTCACCATACTCTAGCCAAAATATGGAATCATCTCCTCCTAGAAAAGAGTTCACAACTACTACTTTTGGAAAATATAGACCTCTTCTCCAAAGAGAGCGAAACCCTTTTTGGGCTAAGCAAACAAGAACTTATAGCCACAGGTGTAGCAGGTGGAGCATTAACAGGCTCTGGAGTTGACTTGATGTTAGCAGGGTCAAGCCTAATGCTAGGGAGTACTCTAGGTGCAGTTATTGGTGGAGCTGGAGCATTATTTGGCTACAAAGAGGTAGCACAACTCAAAATATTAGGACATAAACTAGGACACAAATATATCCAAGTGGGTCCTATCCAACATGCAAACTTCCCCTACATCCTCCTCAAAAGAGTCCTCTACTACACCCAAGAGATAGCCAACCGCCCCCATGCCAATAGAGCCAAAATCACTATGGATAGCTCTCTTATCCAAAAAGAGTTCACCCTAGAGACCAAAACCAAAAAAACCCTAGACAAAATGCACATACTCCTCCAAAAAGGAGATAGACCAAAAGAGAAACTTGTAGAGGAGTACAAACAACTCATCTATCAAATTCTTATTGATAGGGTGGAGTAGGTTTGTGCACTATCTGCATGACGCAATCGTAACATGCCCTCCTTTGGTTCTTAGCTTCTACTTGTAAATATCATCTCTACTATCAACTTTTAGTATTTTTATCTCTTTTTCATTCATATACTTTAGAGAAAGAGGGAAATAGTTGGCTTATTTTTGGGCAGAGTTATAGAGAGTGTTCTCATTAAGAAAATAAAAGTGATATAATAACTCCATATTATTGAAAGGTGAAGCTATGCAAGTACAATATCAACTAGACACAACACAATTAAATATAAATTTTATAGAGTCTATCAAAGCTCTTTTTGGAGAAGATAGAAAAATAGAGATTACTGTAAAAGATGAAGAAAAAAGTAGAGATGACACAGAATATCTACTCTCTAATCCTCATAATGCAAAAAGGCTTATGAAATCTATAGAAAACATTGAAAATAATAAAGATAAATTAATTCATAAAAGTTTAGAAGATTTAGGAATTAACTAATGTTGGCATTTGATATGACAGCATGGGAAGACTATTTATATTTTAAAGATAATGTATTGATTGTTGCTTCTTGTCGGTTTCATTATGGGAAATAATAATATTCACAATCTCAATATTCCTATATGCCTTGATACTGAAATTACTGTAGAGGAGTGTAAGGTTTTATCTGAAGAGGATTCTAATAAAAATTTATTTATTTTTCTAAAAGTATTAAAAAAAGTTGTAGAATTAGAAAACTTAAGTACCGTGTATTGAATTTCTACTTTTTATGACATAATGCTCCAAAGATAATCTAGGATAAAAAATGAGAAGAAGAGCATTTTGATAAATCTAAAACCAAACAACAACGCAATGATGCCATAATCAATGCCGTTGAAGATGCTTATACGCAGACTGAAATAGCAAAATATTTAAAACTAAGTAATTCTGCTATCTCTAAAATTGTTTTAGAAAGTTACAAAAGTGTAAATTCAATAGTCGAGTAGCCCCAAAGAATCACACTCTAAGGCTCTCACAGAACCGTGCTTGATAGTCTCCTATCACACGGCTCTTATTGC
>JADGDQ010000053.1 GCA_016744805.1 Sulfurovaceae bacterium | reverse complement strand
AAAATCTATATATTATATATTTAATAAGTATATAATATATCTTCAAATCCCTACAGGATAGTCTTTCTTAATAAAAAATTAATAAATTTATAGAGCTAATTTTCTTAAAATGAGAAGATAATACTACTTAATATTACTCTGTAAACTTCTAGAAGCTAGTAACAATCCTATGACATTTATCATGTACTATATAGAATATATATTGATAGACAAAGGATAGATTATGAGACATACTATTGGATTTCTGAAAAATATAAAAGGTAATTTTTTTGCTCAAGATGAAGATGGTAATCTCCGTAAAGTCAAAGAGGGAGATACTATTGTAGAGGGTGAGATTATTGTAGATACATTAGGTGTAGTAATTTCTGAAGCAATAGAATTTACTCTAGAGAATGAAGTTTCTACTGTTATAGGTTACCTTAAAGAGTTACATTGTGAGTGTTTTGCTCAGAATAAACTTGGTGATATACGGGCTATATATGCTGGTGATGCTATAAAAGAGGGTGAGATAGTAGTAAATGCTAAAGGTGAAAAGATTATAGATGCTCTATTTAGAGTAAATTTAGATAATACAATCTACTCCTCAGGGGCTATAACCAATGTAGAAGCACCTTTGAGGGATGATATTCTTAGACAAGAGACAAGTGAAATCATAGAACAAAAAGTCTCTAGTAGACTTTTAGAGAATGACTTTTATAGTAGTTCTAAGTTTATAGATTATACACATACATCTTCTCAAAACAATATAGCTGTACCCTCTGATGTAGATTCTGTAATTAGTAGCTCTTCTACGGTTGTTACAACTCTTAATACTATACCATCAGGTACTATTGCTTCTATTCCATCTTTGTATAGAGATACTTTTGTACCAACGGTCTCTATACCTAGTGAAGAGAAATTGATTTATGTACCTACTATTAAAATACCATTAAAGGATCCTGTCACATTAGGAGAAGTTTTTATACCATCAAATGGTATCCCTTTTAAAGAGAGAGTATTTGATAGTGAAGATAATTTTATTATAGATATACCAAATCAAGGTATTATTGTAGATACTGGAGAAGGCTCAATAGAAAATGGAGGTTCTTCTGATAGTGGGAATATAATAACTAATGAAGACTCAACTGGTGGAGGAGAGACCACTGTAGGTGGTGGAGGTTCATCAAGTGGAGGAGAGACCACTGTAGGTGGTGGAGGTTCATCAAGTGGAGGAGAGACCACTGTAGGTGGTGGAGGTTCATCAGGTGGAGGAGAGACCACTGTAGGTGGTGGAGGTTCATCCGGTGGAGAGAGTACTGTAGCTTATGGAGTTATGGAAAACTCTAATGAGATTATAGAAGGAGAAGTTAGTAGTAATTTTACTGTAAGTTTAGTAGATAGTAGTGGGGATGCAATAGTTGTAGATAAAGATACACAAGTTTTAGTAATATTTTCAAATGATAATGCCTCAGCAGAAGATGATGATTACGATAGTAGTGAACAAGTCTTAACAATACAGGAAGGAGATTCATCTGTAAATTTTACAGTAGAATCTTATGAGGATAGTGATTTTGACAATGAAAATTTTTATGTCAAAATAAAAAATATAGAAAATATTCAAGGATTTAATAGTATTGATATAGATAGTTTTGGAGTAGTAGATGCATTAATAGTAGATGATGATACTCCTAATAATCCTATTATAAATCCTAATAAACAAAATAGTTATCTTTCAGAAGAGGGTTTAGCTGGTGGTATTAAAGATAATGTGGGTGATATTGATACAACAAATGTTATTACTAGTGGGGGTCAATTTGTAGTTCGTGATCCTAATCCTACAGATGTTTTAAGTGTAACTTTACATAACTATAGCTCTAGTGTATCTTATAGTTCAAATGGTGAAGCAATAGAGTGGAGTTTTAGTAATAATAATCATACGATAATAGGGTCTACTACTACAGGAAACAACCCTGGAGATGTTTTGAGAGTAGATATAGATGATGATGGGTTATATACAACAAATCTTTTTAGACCTATTGATCATGATGTTCCAAGCAGTGGTAAGGTTGAGAATACTATAGAAATACCAGTAGGTGTTAGAGTTACTGATAATACAGGACGCTTTGATGATGCCGTACTCAATGTTGTGATAGAAGATGATGCCCCTTTGACTGCTAATGGAGTTACTGTATTGAATATAGATATTGAGACTATTAAGACAAATATATCTTTTGTTATTGATATTTCATCAAGTATGTCTGATGAGGATTTAGCAGATACACAGTCAGCTATCAATGCAGTTATAGATGAGTACTCTACTATGGGTGATGTGGCTGTGAATATAGTACAGTTTTATGCAAATGGTAATCATCAAAGTGGTTGGGTAGATGCCACGAGTGCCAAGGAGATAGTACTTGATAGTGGCAAAGATGGTACAGATATAGAAAATGGGCTTCGTGTTATGGTAGAGAACTCTTATAGTGGGAATCAACCAGATGCTACACAAGATATTATGTATTTCTTTGGTGATGGTGATACTTATGATAGAGATGGTGAGCATTTTCAAACAGATTTTGATGCCTATACAGGTATTGCACTCGATGATAGAGATGATGAGGGTGATGCTATTGAGAGTGTAGATTATGATAATCTATGGACTGATTTTGTGACAAGCGGAGAGATTGATAAACTCTATACCTATAGTGTTAATAGTGATACTATGTTAGTGGATATTGCTCATGTTGCAGATAATAATGAGAATGAAATCTCAAAAGATGCTGTAAATCTCTCAGATATTTCAGATCTAGAAGAGGCACTTTTGTCTACTGTTGAACTCTATAAAGATGGCACATTTGCTAGTGATGGTGAGGGAAATCAGCTTATACAATTTGGAGCAGATGGAGGACACTTAGAAGAAGTAACTGTAGGAGAGATAGTTGTTAAATATGATAAAAATAACCCTCAGCAAACTATAGTAGGTCAGCATGGTAATTTTATTATTGATTTTAATACAGGAACTTATCGTTATGTGGTTAATGATACAGTAGGTGGTGCACATACAGAATATATTACAGCAACTATTATGGATAAGGATAGTGATGAGTCAGATCTTTTAGAGATACAGGTTAATATTGCTTATAATGAACGATTTACAGAAGCTCCTATTATTACAGAGAGTGATAATAGTGTAGTACAAGATATAGCTCAGGTGATAGCTTTAGCCAATGACATAGATGGGACTATTGTAAGTTCTATTCTAGGTGCTACACATGGAACTGCATCTTTTGGAGCTAACGGAGAGGTTGTCTATCAACCATATATTGGGTTTAAAGGGAGTGATATTGTATCTGTGTTAGTAACTGATAATAATGGGAATACAAGTACAAGAAATATAGCAGTAAATATTATAGATGAGGTAGATAATGCAGATGCACCAACCCTTCTTATGAATATTAGTAATGGTATAGAGATTGCTAACTCTAGTATTGATGTTACGGACTCTTTTGATAGTAGTAGTGATGGCTGGAGTGGAGTAGGCGTGAGTGAGCTAGATGGAAGTATGCATATAGAACAAGATTATCATACAGCTACAAAAGAGTTTGATTTTGGAATAGAGAGTGCTAACAAAGAGGTAACTATTACTTTTGAGAGTGATATTGATGCTACTCAATGGGATGATGGTGATGATGCTATGCGGTTGCATATTAATAGTAATAATAATATCTATAATCAAACAAAAATTGATGAGTTAGATGAAGTTACGCACACTATTACTACTAATCTTGATGAAAATGGTATTTTGGAGGTAGGAGTATTAAATGACTCTAATAGTACAAATCCAGAATGGTTAGAGATAGATAATTTTCATATTGAGGGAGGTTCTAGTTATGAGTATGAAGTAGAGTTAGAAGCTAGTAAAAGTGATGCAAAAGAGACACTAACTAGTTTAACTATACAAGATATTCCTGATGGAGCAAGAATTAAAGATAGTAATGGTAACTTCTTAGAGGCAGAAGATAATGGAAGTTATATTATTGATACAACTCCTATAGATGGAGAGAAAATCACTGTATATATTATTACAGATGAGCAGATGACAACAGCTCAAAATAATAATATAAAAGCCACAGTTACATCTATAGAAGCTAGTGGGGATAGTGCTACAGTAGAGGTAACTGATGGTTCAACACCAACAATTATTGATGGTATTATAGAAGGGCTTGAATATGAGACAAGCTCAGGTTTTACAGATGTTACAGATGCAGATGGTGGATTTAGTCACCTAGAAGGAGATAGTGTTACTTTTAAATTAGGTGATGTAACTCTTGGTGAGATAGATATGGACAGCATAGATGATGATCAAGTCTTTTTACAAGATATTGCATCTGTTGATAGAGATGATATGGAAGATGAGTATGTAGAAAATATGGCGGTATTATTACAATCTGCTGATAGTGATACAAGTAGTGATAATATTGTTATTGATGCCAAGACAAAAGAGCTATTTGATGAAGATATTGACCTTGTTACTATTAGTTCAGAAGAGTTAGCCACGATTATCGAAGATAAGGGTGAGGATGCTGTATCTGTAGAGGATGCTATGGAGCATGTAGAAGAGATGCTTTATGAATATGGCGGAATAGAAAAAGAGAGTGAAGAGCTTTTGTTGGTAACCGATGAGGTTTTAGATGAAATTATTGAGAACGATTCAAAAGATGATGAGGAGGAAGTTATGGATACTTTAGAGATAGACGCTATAGATGTAGGAGAGATGTTTGAGATTGAAAGTCTTCCAGTAGAAGATACTCCAATCGAAGATGAAGATACAGAAGATGAGGTATTTGAGATTGAAGATTTATTAAATAATATAGAAGAGGTAGTTATAAGTACAGATGTTTCACAGAGTACACAGAGCCAATCTACGGTAGAAGAGTATGTAAGAAGTAGTGATACTACAGTGACAGTTATAGTTGATGATACAGTTTTGGTACCTATTATTTAAAATTTTAATATAGTATTTTTATAAAAATTTGATTCAAATACTATAACGACAATTATATGATATAATATAAGCAATTAGAGAATCAAAAATTATAAAAAGGAGAGAAGTTATGAAATTAACCCTTATATCCCTCACAACAATATATATGTTAGCATTTACTACTCTTGGAGCAACAACACTTAAAAGTGTTGTCGCTCAAACATTAGATAGTAATCCAATAATCAAAGAGAGGCTTCAAAACTATAGAGCAACAAGAGAAGAGATAGGCATAGCCGAAGCAGGGTATTATCCTACTTTAGATCTACAGTCTTCTATGGGACGCAAAGCAACAGGTAGAGTAAGTAGTAGTAGTGATGTAGCTGAAGAGACTTATAATGTGTTTCAAAATTCATTGATACTAAGACAGAATATCTTTAATGGTTTTTCTACACATGAACAGGTAAATTACCAAAAAATGCGAACTCTAGCAGCAGCTTATAGTTATTTGGAGAAGGCAAATGATATAACTTTACAAACAATTAAAGTTTATTTAAACCTACAAAGAGAACAAGAACTCTTGGCTAATAGTAAACTGCATGTAGAGCATATTACTTTACTTTATGATAAAGTAAAAAAAGCCTATAAAGCAGGATTAACAAAACTTTCAGAAGTAAGTAAGGTTCAGTCATCACTCTCTTTAGCACGATCAAATTATTTGGTTCAAGAGAATAAACTCTCTATAGCACTTTATAATTTTAGAAGAGTTACAGGTACTATTATTAATCCTAGGAATTTAGAAGTAGTAGGTTTTAATCATACATTACCTCAAAGTCAAGAACAGGCGAATGAATTTGCTTTAGAGTATAATCCATCAGTTGTAGTTGGTCAATATAATATTAAGGGTGCAGAAGCACTTTATCGAGAGAGTAAAAGTAAGTTTTATCCTAAAGTAGATATAGAAGTAAGCGAAAACTATAATGAAAACTATAATGAGTTTTCAGGTGTGGATGATAGATTACAAGGAATGGTGGTTGTAAGTTACAATCTTTTTAATGGTGGAGCAGATGAAGCAACAAGACGAAATAAGTTAAGTAAACTCAGCCAAGAGGTATCTGTAACACAAGATTTAAGACGACAAGTTATGGAGGGATTAGATCTCTCTTGGGCAGCATACGAATTAGCTTATGAGCAGATACCCTTTTTGTCTGCATATCAAAAAGAGAGTAAACATACACTCAAACTATATGATCAAGAGTATGATATGGGTGAACGGTCTCTACTTGATCTCCTTGCTACAGAGAATGATTTAAAACGATCAAAAGATGAGATGATAAATGCTCAATATAATTTAGTATCAGCAAAGTATAGAATTTTAGATGCTATGGGATTAACGATGGCATCAGTTATGGGAAGTGTAAAAGAGTATTATAAACGAGTAGGTATTTACACAGATGGTATAGAGAGTCATAAAGATAGTTTACCTCTTAGTAATGATAGTGATGGAGATGGTGTACCTAATACGAAGGATCTTTGTAATGGTACTAAAAAAGGTACTAGTACTTACTCATTTGGATGTAGTCAATCGATTAATGCACTAGAAACAATAAGGTTGAAATAATGAAAAGAATTATATTAAGCATACTCTTAGCGACTTCATTAATCGTAGCTGATGGACTCTATAGTCAAAGTTTTGTACCTCAATCAGAGGTAATAAAACCTACTATTAAAACTGATGATAAAGCTCAAGCTACTATAGAGAGATTTTCTCATCAAAAAGCCATACGCTATCTATCGCTTTCTTATGATGAAGGGTTAACTCAGGAGTCAAAAAAAACATTGGATCTTATAATAGATACAATTAACAAAAGTACTTTTCAAAGCTATACCGTAACACTCATTGGATATACTTCTACCGCTATCAACCCTAATGAGACTATAAAACTAAATAGCTGGAGTAGTTTTTGGCAATCACTAGGTAGTAGCTATAAACCAACTCAGAATGAATCAAAAAATATGGTTAATAGTAATCTTAGAGATACTATAGACTATCTAACAGAACATGGAATAAGTACAAAAAAAATCTATACAGAAAATAGATTAGATAAAGATAAACTCTATACAGAAGCTACTAGTGATGGTCGTAAGTTGAATAATCGTGTTGATGTGGCGGTTTACGGAGTGAAATAAATTGAGGTATACATGGAAACAATAGAAAAATTACGCTCTGAAGTGTTACTTCAGACTTTAAGTCTTTTTAGCTCTAGATATGATAGAGCTATATCTCCTGAAGCATTATTATCAGGATTACCGCAAGATGATCTACTTAGATCTCCAAATCTTCTCTCTTTTTCTCAAGCAGATATGCTTTTTTCTCGTGCGTCTAAGAGTGCAGGATATAAAAGTAAGTTAGTAAACAGAAACCTTGGAACTATTTTAGATCTTCATCTACCTATTATTTTGCTTTTAGCACAAGGACAATCTTGTATATTAGAGGCTTTTAATGAAGATAAAAGCCAAGTAAAAGTAATTTATCCAGAAGATGGTGGATTAGAAGAGTGGGTTGATGTTGAGAAATTATCATCAGAGTATCTAGGGTATGCTTTTTTATTAAAAAAAGAAATTTCTAATAATGATAGAGAAAATTTTGTACATAAACAGCATAAAAATCATTGGTTTTGGGATACTATTAAACTCTCATGGCCTATATATAAAGATGTTTTATGGGCTTCACTGTTAGTTAACCTTTTTGTATTAGCATCTCCTCTATTTACTATGAGTGTGTATGATAGAGTTATTCCCAATAATGCTACAGAGACTTTAATGGTTTTTGCTGTTGGTGTTGTTGCCGTATATCTTTTGGATGGATTTTTAAAGTTTTTTCGTACAAGGATGTTAGAAATTGCAGCCAAAAAGAGTGATATTGTTATGTCTTCAATCGTTTTTGAAAAAGTTCTTGATCTCAAAATGTCAATGCACCCAAAATCTGTAGGATCTTTTGCTAGTAATATTCGTGATTTTGATATGATTAGATCTTTTTTGACAAACTCTACTATGGCTGTTTTGATTGATCTTCCTTTTGCAATAATTTTTTTATGGGTTATTCATTATATTGGTGGTAATATAGTTATGATTCCTATGTTGATGATGATACTTATTATGCTGTATGCTCTAGTTATTCGTAAGCCTCTAGAAGAGAGTATTGAAAGTACACATGAAGCCTCAGCAAGAAAAAATGGTATCCTTATAGAGTCTTTACATAATATAGAGACTATCAAGACACAAGGAATGTCAGGATTAATACAGTGGCGTTGGGAAGAGAGTGTAGGCGATATAGCCCAAAAGAGCCTTCATTCTCGACTGCTATCTTCTTCTGTCCCTATTGTTACAGGATTACTTGTTCAGCTTACTACTGTACTTATAGTTATAGCAGGTGTTTTTTTGATAAAAGACTTGGAACTTACTATGGGTGGATTAATTGGTATAGTTATTTTATCTTCTCGTACAGTTGCACCTATGGGACAGGTAGCAGCTTTGCTTACTAACTATAGCGATGCTAAATCAGCATACGAAACTATAAACTCTATAGTATCGCAACCTATGGAGCGGTTAGAGAGTCAACATTTTATGGAAAGAGATGAATTTAAAGGAAAAATAGAGTTTCGAAATGTAGTTTTTACATATCCTGATACAGAAGTTCCTGCTCTTAATGATGTCTCTTTTGTTATTAATCCTGGAGAGAGTGTAGGTATTATTGGACGCATTGGTTCTGGTAAAAGTACTATAGAGAAGTTGATACTTAAACTTTATGAGCCTAGTGAGGGTGCTATACTAATAGATGATATTGATATAGCTCAAATAGACCCTGAAAGATTGCGTAAATATATTGGCTATGTAAGCCAAGATGTTGTGCTCTTTAGAGGGACTCTTAAAGATAATATTCTCCATGGTTCCTTAGGGGCAAATGATGAAAAACTTCTTGAAGTTGCTACGCTTAGTGGTGTAGATGATTTTGTACGAAGGCATCCTATGGGGTATAATATGCCTATAGGTGAGAGAGGTCAAGGAGTATCTGGTGGACAGAGACAAAGCATAGGTATAGCAAGAGCATTGGTGTCAGATGCCCCTGTAATGTTACTAGATGAGCCTACAAATGCACTAGACCCAACAAGTGAAACAAAGCTTATGGGACACTTTCATAAGGCATTTAAGAATAAAACTCTTATACTCGTAACACAAAAGTTACCTATATTAAAGAATGTAGAGAGAATAATAGTTATGCATATGGGTCGTGTGTATCTTGATGGGCAACGAAATGCTGTTTTAAAAGCACTTAATAGCAAAAGTACCAAGGAGCAAAAAATTGAAAAAGAGTAAACTTTCACCAGAAGATTATGAATTTATGAATAGTCTTAGTGCTGCTATAGTCGAACAGACACCAAAACGAATGCGTTGGGTTTTATATTTTTGGATTATTGCTATAGCTGCTTTTGTAATGTGGGCAAATTATACACAAATTGATGAAATTACTCGTGGAAATGGTGAGGTTGTTCCTAGTGGTAAAAATCAGATTATCCAAAACCTAGAGGGTGGTATTATTGAAGAAGTTTTTGTAAAAATTGGAGATAAAGTAGAGAAGGGAGATCCTTTATTAAAAATAGATAATCGTAAATCTTTATCTCAATTAACTGCTACAAATATTAAATCTTTGGAGCTAAAAGCAAAAATTATTCGCTTGGAGGCTGAAGCGTATGATAAACCATTTGATGTTAATCTTTCTATAGAACAGATGATTCCTGAGTTGGTTGAAAATGAGCGAAGTCTTCATGAAAGTAAACAAGGACAGCTAAATTATAGATTAGCAGTATTAGCTGATCAACAGTTACAAAAAAGTAATGAATACCATGAGGTAAATGAGAGTATTGTTTATTTGAGTAAAACAAGAGACCTTATTAACAAAGAGGTTAAGATGATGCGTCCTATGGTAGCACAGGGTGTTAAGTCTAAAGTAGCTTTTATGAAACTTCAAAGAGAACAAAATACTCTTTTACAAGAGCTTCAAGCAGCACAACTCTCTTTGCCTAGAATAAAAGCAGGAATTAGTGAATTTGATAACAAAATTGAAGAGGCTCGAAGCGAGTTTAAAAATAGAGCCAAAGAGGAACTGAATGAAATAGTTGCTGAATCTTTACGAACCGATGAAAGTTTCCATGCACTCAATGACCAAATTACTAGAACACTTGTAAAGTCTCCTAGAAAAGGGATTATAGAAGAGATAGCCATTAATACTGTTGGTGGAGTTATTAAGCCTGGAGATACTCTTATAGAGATAGTACCTACTGGTGACTCTTTATGGATGGAGGTTAAAATTAAACCATCAGATATTGCTTTTATCTATCCTGGACAAAAAGCTGTTGTTAAAATCACAGCCTATGATTTTGCTATTTATGGTAGCTTAGATGGAGAAGTCATTCATATAGGTGCAGACACAACCAAAGATGAAAAAGATAATGCTTTTTATATTATCCATGTTAAAACAGATAGAAACTTTTTGGGGAGTGTAGATAAACCACTCAATATTATTCCTGGTATGATGGTGAATGTTGATATTATGACAGGAAAAAAGAGTGTTATGGATTATATCCTAAAACCAATTTTACGAGCAAAACAGTATACCTTTACAGAGAGGTAATATAGAGTTCTAAACATCAAAAATCTATTCCAAAGAGTAGATTTGTTGTTGTTGTTTTATTCTTTCCTACATTTCATCATAATATATTAGTAACTCTATCTTTGAGTTGCATTTGATGTACTTCAATAATATCACGCATAATATCATAAATATTACTGTACCTCTAGAATCCTTTAAAGTAGATAATTGTATATAAAACAAGCTAAAGGGTTACTCTTTTTTTGAATTTTTGCTATGATACTAAAAATGCTTATATGCTAAAGGAAAGTGATGACTACCAAAGATAAAATAGAAGAACTTCTCTATCAAAATGCTGATGATTTTAAAATGGCAAAAGTTCTTAAAGAAGATATACATAGTTATTTTAAAACTCTTGATGAATCTTTTGCTACTTCTGGTGGGAAAGATTTTCTTTTTAAGCATACTCGTAAGATTGATGCTATTTTGAAGCTTATTTATAAAATAGCACTTCGTGGAATGTTTAAAGAGTATATGCCTCTAAAAAACTCTTTGCCTCTTACTATGACAGCTTTAGGGAGTTATGGAAGAGAGCAACTTTGTGTCTATTCGGATATAGATTTATTGATTATCTACAAAGATATTCCAGGATATAACATTAAAGAGATGATAGAAAAGATACTCTATCTTATATGGGATAGTGGTCTAAAATTAGGGCATAGAGTACACCATATTGATGAGCTTTTAGATGTTTCACGCACAGATATTACTATTAAAACAGCTCTTTTAGAGTCTCGCTTTTTGGATGGGTCTCGTTTTTTGTGGACAGAGGCACAAAATAGGTTGGATGATATAAGATATGACCAACCTAAATTGTATATAGAAGCAAAATTTCTAGAGAGAGAAAAAATGCACAAAAAATTTCCTCTTGGTATGGAGCCAAACCTCAAAGAGGGTGAGGGAGGATTTCGAGATGCAAATTTAGTTTATTGGATAGGGAAAATTAAATATAATATTAATCGTATTGCAGATCTTCCTGAGCATATTATTGGTGATATTGATTATAAAGAGTTTCGTATATCTTTAGAATTTTTATTTCGTGTTCGTTCAGCACTGCATCTTGTTGCAGGGAAAAAAGAGGATAAATTACGCCTAGATTTAATACCTGAGGTAGCAGGATTCTTGGGATATTCTGCTTCACGATCTGAGCATATGAAATTTGCCAAAAAAGTGCTTACTTCACTACGAGTTGTGCAACTTTATTCAAGTATATGGATTGATACTCTCTCTTGTGAATATGATATTAAAATAGAAGAGTCAAAATCAAATATTTTATCAGTATTAGAACATAAAGAGGCAAAAACTCTTCAAAGTATTATTAAAAGACTTAATAGTGAAGCAAATAAAGAATACGAAGCGTCTCCAGCTCTTTTGCATCAGTTAGTTCAGTCAGAAAAACCAACTAAAATTACAGAAAGCTATTATCCACAAGTTCGTGCTATTTTTCAGCAAAAATACTCTCATAGTGTTTTGATGACTCTTTCTAGAGCGCATCTTTTGGGGTATACTATTCCTGTAATTGCTAATGTTGTTAATTTACCTCAATTTGATGGATACCATCGCTTTTCTGTCCATGCCCATCTTTTAGAGTGTATGTATGCATTAGAACACATAGAAGATAAATTTATTAAAAAACTTTATGACGAGCTAACAACCAAAGAGAGAGAACTGCTAAAAATAGTTACATTCCTCCATGACGCAGGAAAAGGACGCAAAAGAGATCATTCTCGTGTAGGTGCTACACTTTTTAGGCTCTATGCAGGGCAACTCAAATTAGAAAAAGAGATGACAGATATTGGTATTACGCTTATTTTATATCATACACTTATGAGTGATACAGCTCAAAGAGAAGACCTCTATAATGAAAAAACTATTTTTAAATTTGCAGCACATTTTAAAAATAAAAAAATGCTTGATATGATATATATTCTTACCTATGCAGATATGTGTGGCGTTGATAATAATATTTATACAACCTTTCGAGCTAGATTACTGCATACACTCTATACGCAATCTTTGCAAACGCTAGAACATGGAGAGATGTTAAGTGAGACAGCCAAAAGAATCAAAAAAGAGGAGAGCTTAAAGCGATCAGAAAAATTTTTGTCTTTGGCTAAAAGTAAACAAAAAAAGATACTTTCTATTCCCTCTAATCTGATGTTTATGCGTTATCGTCCTGAGCAAATTATTGCTATAGCTAATGATGCAAGTACTATGACTAACTATACTTATTCTATTCATAGCGAAAATTTTCTTACAATAGAACTTATCCGTGAAGGCACAGTAAATCTAGGTTATTTACTTGCAAAACTTTCTCGTTTGAATTTAGTAAATATGGATATTTGTAAGCTTTTTGATGATTTAAAGTATTTCAAAATAGATTTTGCAGAGACTATAGATGAGCATGAAAAACCTTTAATAGAAGCATATATAGCCCAAGCTTTTGAAGCAGATAAAACTTTTACTATGCCTACACCATATATCAAACAAAAAGATATTATGATAGAGTGTGAACACTCCAAAGATTATGCCAAGATGTCATTAAAAACAGAAAACCAAAAAGGCTTGTTAGCGTATCTTATTACACGATTTGATACCTTAGGTATAGATATAGTAAGTGCCAAAATACATACACAAAAGAATCGTGTTCAAGATTTATTCCTTATTGAAAAAAATGGAAACTTTTGTATGAATAAAGATAAAATTATTGAAAGCATGGGAGTCGAAGAGTAGGGGAGTTACTTCAACTCTCCCCAGCTATCTCCAATGCTTACCGAACACTCTAGTGGAACTTTAAGAGTTATAATGTTTTCCATAATCTCTTTTAGTTTTTTGCTTACTTTTTCTACTTGCTCTGCTTGAACTTCAAATATAAGTTCATCGTGGATTTGTAATAACATAAATATTTCAGGTAGTTCATCTTGTATAAGTGCGTCTATCTCTATCATAGAGAGTTTAATCAAGTCAGCAGCCGAGCCTTGAAACACTGTGTTTACAGATTCTCTCATAAAGGATGCTTTTTGCATTCCATTAGCATTTTCATAATCAAATATTCTGCGTCTTTTATTGATGGTCTCTACAAAACCATTTTCTTTTACATCTTCTTGAATACTCTCCAAAAAGCTTTTGACTGTAGGAAAAGAGGCAAAATAGTTTTGTATAATATCTTTGGCTTGGGCTGTAGTAATAGAGAGTTCATCAGAGAGTTTTCGACTGCCCATACCATAAAGGAGTCCAAAGTTTATAGATTTTGCAAAGCCTCTTTTGGCTTGGGCATCTTCTGCTCCAAAGAGTTTGCTTGCCGTAGCAAGGTGAATGTCCAAACCTTGTTCAAATGCTTCTAAGAGGGCTTTATCTTGTGAAAAATGTGCAAGAAGTCGGAGTTCTATTTGAGAATAATCTATACTTACAAGCTTATATCCCTCTCTTGCTACAAAAGCCTCTCGTACACTTCGCCCCAATGCAGAACGAACGGGAATATTTTGTAGATTTGGGTCTCGTGAACTTAATCGTCCTGTAGCTGTTCCTGTTTGTAAAAATGATGTATAGATACGGCTATTACTATCATTTATAGCCAATTTTAAAAGAGGTTTGATATAGGTTGAGAGTATCTTTTGATTCTCTCTATAGCGTAATATTTTTGGAATTATAGGATGGGCATCAACTAAAGAGCTTAAGACAGACTCATTTGTACTATATCCTGTTTTGGTTTTTTTAGCACCTTTTAGACCAAGAGTATCAAAAAGTATAGCTCCTAATTGCTGTGGAGATTTGATATTAAATTCACTTCCTGCTAGAGCATATATCTCTTGGGTTAATAGCTCTAACTTTTGGCTGAGTTCTTGATTCAGAAGTGTTAATCTGCTTTGGTCAACTTTGATACCCAGCTTTTCCATACGAATTAAAACATTAATAAATGGATACTCTACTTGTGTAGCTTCTATAAGAAGTTCTTTCTCAATAATATTCATTTGTTTAAAATAGAGAAGCCGTGTCATCCATGCATCTTCTGAGGCATAAAAAGAGGCTCTATCTATCTCTACAGAAGAGAAATCTTCGCCTTTTTTGACCATCTCTTTAAAGGGCTTCATCTCATATTTAAAATATTTTTGTGCCAGTGTATCAAGACCTACTTTACTCCCAGAGTTTATAAGCCACGCTAAAAGCATAGTATCTGCATAGGGAGTAAAATCTTCAAAATTATATCTATGATAGAGTAAAGAGAGGTCAAATTTAAGGTTTTGTCCTACTATTTTGTGACGCATTAATCTTTTAATCGCTTCAAGAGCATCTGCTAAGGATACCTGATCTTCTACACCTAAATAGCGATGAGCAATAGGCACATAATAGGCTTTTGCCTCATCCATACAAAAGCTAAAACCAACTATATTGGCACTTTTTGTATCGAGTCCTGTGGTCTCTGTATCAAAGGCTATTATACTATCAGGTTTTATTGCATCTATTACACTAGAGAGTTTCTCTTTGCTATCGAGTGTAATATTTTCAAATGTAAGCGTAGGAGTTATTGGTGTTACTGATGCCTCTTGACCTATTTTGGCTTTTGCAAGGGCTTGTTTCATCTCAAACTGTCCAAACTCTTCAATCAAAGCACTCAAATAATTTTTGTCTTCAAATATATAACTCTCTAAATCACAATCTTTAAAGACATCATCTCTAAGTGTAACAAGTTCTCTTGATAAAAATGCGGACTCTTTATACTCTAAGAGGAGTTTTTGGATGCGTGGGGTTCCTGTTTGGCTTATATTGTTATAAATATTCTCTAGCGTTGTAAACTCATTGATAAGTTTAGAAGCCCCTTTGACTCCTATCCCTTTGACTCCAGGGATATTATCTGAAGCATCTCCCACAATAGCCTGAAAATCAGTAAAATCTTTAGGATGCACACCAAATTTTTCTTTGCAAGCTTCTTCGTTAATATCTTTTTTCTTTACACTATCTACTAATACCACTTTGCCATCATCAATAAGTTGATAAAGGTCTTTATCATGCGATACTATCCTCACTTGCATACCCTGTGCTTTTGCAATCTTGGTGACAGTAGTGATTATATCATCTGCTTCAAATCCATCCCTAGAGAGACTTGCAAAACCCATTTGAGAAATCCACTCTATTGCAATAGGGAGTTGTTGGAGGAGTTCAGAGGGTGGTGTATCACGATTGGTTTTATATTCAGGATAAATATCACTTCTAAATGTTTTTCCTTTACTATCAAGAGCAAACACTAAATAGTCTGTAGCATGGTCACGATGAAGTGAATCAATAAGGTTGATAAATCCTGTCAAGAGACCTGTAGGAAAGCCTTCTGAATTGCGAAGAGGCGGAAGAGCAAAATAGGAGCGAAAGAAAAATCCAAATGTATCTATAATGGTAAGAGTTTTCAAACTGACTTTAACTCCATCAACTCCTCTAAAAGAGCATCTATCTCTTCTTGTTCAATCTCATCACGAGAGAGTTCATCTACTATAGCAAAACAGTCTGTTCGCATCTCACGAAGCTCTTCAAGCTCCTCTTTTTGTGTAGGTGTAGCCTTTTTGGCCTTATCAATCACCTCAAACATCTCATCAATAGCAATTTCCAAATCAGGTATAATCTCTAGTTCTAATAAATTTTTTAATTTTTCACTATTTTGCATTATAAATTCCTCTACTTTAAGTTAAGAAGAACAATACCAAATAGTTGCTTAAGGTGAGTGTAACCCTATTATACGATCCAGTTTGTTAATCTTGCTTTAGCATAAATAGTTTCATTGTTATCTTTGACAACTGCATCAAAAATTAGTCGTCTTTTTTTATGTTCAAAAAGTACAGCGGTTACATATATATACTCTATATCCATTAAAATAGGTATCAGTAGTTTGGACTCAATATCTCTTGTAACATTGGGAGGAGCAATAAGCATGCTTAGTGGTCCTACTGCATTGTCAATAGCACCAACAATAAATCCACCTTGCATCGTTCCATAAGGGTTGAGCCATGATTTTAATATAGGCATTTTAACAGTTATAGTTTTTGTCTCTTTACTAAATGTAATAACCTCACATCCCATTACAGTAAAACTTGGAGGAGGTAATTTGAAATCTTTTATCTGATCTCCTAGGGTTTCTTCAAAAATTTTTGCAATATCAAATGATTTATCTTCTTGCATTTTTTTCCTTAGTAATTATTTTTAGGATTTAATAACCAAACGGTTTCAGAGATATCTAGTGTTGTAAATACTTTAGGTTTGATACTTTCCATAAGTTCAAGGTTATAGAAATCACTGTAATACTCTTTGAGTTGAGACTCTTTTACTGAAAATGGAGGACCTTCCATAAGGTTTTGATCATATTCATAACTAATAATTAGTTGAGGAGTATTTTGTGTTATATTTACTAAAAGTGAAGTATACTCTTGACGCATTGTAGTAGGTAGGGCAACGATTGCACCTCTATCATAAATAATATCTACCTTTCCCAAAATTGATTGATTTAATTCAAAAATATCACCAACAAATATATCAATATTTTTTGCACTATAAAGAGTTAAAGAGCCCATTTTTTTAATACTAGTCTCTAATTGAAGAGAGCTAAAAAGCTCTTTGATCGCATTTTCATTTAATTCTATAGCTACAACACTATAACTGTTATCTAATAACCATTTTATATCTACAGTTTTACCACATAAGGGTATAAAAACTCGAGAATTTTTTTTAAAATTTAATTTAGAAAAATTATTTAAAAAAAGTTCATTGACATCCTTGTTATGAAATCCAATTTCATTAGAATCCCATAGCTTATGCCAAAATTCTGCATCCATAATAATCCTTTTTGACTATTTTATCTAACTTTTATAACTATCTCTTTAAAAGATTAAATATTTTGTAACTATCAACTCTTTGTATATAGG
>JADGDQ010000052.1 GCA_016744805.1 Sulfurovaceae bacterium | reverse complement strand
TTATAGCCCCTTCTTTCTCCTTTGTCAAGGGTTTTTGTCAATTCTTTTAAATTATTTTCTCTTTTTTTGTTTTTTACTCTTCTGCTTACATTATAATTACTATATATTCCTTAAAATAAGTGCTTGTATTTAAAAGCAATTAGATATAATATGGCAATTTTAAATAAAAGGCACACTTCTATGTCTCTCTCTGTTATTATTCTTGCCGCTGGTCAAGGTACGCGTATGAAATCTTCTACTCCTAAAGTTTTACACCCTATATCAGGAAAACCTATGCTCTTTCATACTATTGATGCTGTAGAGAATTTTTGTAATGATATTACTGTAGTTCTATATCATCAAGCTTCACGAATTAAAGAAGCTATAAACAAAGAGTATGTTGGTATTAAATTTCATATACAGGATGCTCAGCAATTTCCTGGTACTGGTGGAGCTATGAAAGGTGTTATTTGTGAACATGAACGCGTACTTATCTTAAATGGTGATATGCCTCTTATTACTACAAATTCACTCCAAAAACTTATATCAGGAGATGGCGACATAAATATGAGTGTTATTAGGCTTCAAAACTCTACTGGATATGGTCGTGTTATAATTAATGGGGGGAGTGTTGTAGAGATTGTAGAAGAAAAAGATTGCACTCCTGAACAAAAAGAGGTCAAAAGTGTTAATGCTGGTATCTATATGGTCAAAAAAGAGCTTATTGAGAGATATATTCCTCGTTTGAATAATAACAATGCTCAATTAGAGTATTATTTAACAGATATTATCAAAATGGCTGTAGATGAAGCAAAAGATGTACTTCCTATATATGTAGAAGAGAGTGAATTTAAGGGAGTAAATTCTAAATTAGATTTAGCCCATGCTGAAGAGATTATGCAAAATAGAATTAAGAGAGAATGGATGATGCAAGGGGTAAGTATGCGTCTTCCTGATACTATTTATATTGATTCACAAGCTCAATTTGAAGGAGAGTGCTTTTTGGAGAGTGGTGTGAGTATTCAAGGTAAAAGTAAAATTATCTCTTCTCATATTAAAAGTAACTCTGTAGTTGAAGATGCTTTTATCCAAGATAGCTCTGTAGGTCCTATGGCAAGAATTCGTCCAGATAGTATTTTAAAAGATACACATATCGGAAATTTTGTAGAGATTAAAAAATCATCTCTACAAGGAGTTAAAGCAGGTCATTTATCTTATATTGGTGATGCGTCTATAGATAAAGGAACAAATATTGGTGCAGGTGTTATTACATGTAATTATGATGGTAAAGCAAAACATAAGACTATTATAGGTAAAAATGTATTTATAGGTAGTGATAGTCAACTTGTAGCTCCCGTAACTATAGAAGATGATGTTCTTATAGGTGCTGGTTCTACTATTAATAAAAATATATCAAAAGGTGAACTAGCACTCTCAAGAGTACCATTAAAGAGAGTTTCTGGGTTCTTTTATAAATTTTTCAAAAAATAGATTCCAAAGGAGAAAATATGCAATTTAATTTAACTGGAAAAAACATTCTTTTGGGTGTAACAGGGAGTATATCAGCATATAAAGCTTGTGATATAGCAAGATTATTTGTAAATGCTGGAGCAAATGTTTTTGTAGTAATGTCTCCTAGTGCTACTAAATTTGTCTCTGCACTTACATTTGAAGGACTTACAAGGCATGCGGTCTTAACCCAAGAGAGTGAAAGCTGGGCAAGTGATCTTAACCATATTGAAATAGGTAAAAAATGTGATATTTTTGTTATTGCTCCTATTACAGCAAATAGTATAAATAAACTAAGTAAAGGTATAGCTGATAATATCTTATTGCAAACTGCATTAGCATTTTCTCGTCCTATACTTATAGCTCCATCTGCTAATACACAAATGCTTCAAAATCATTATACAGCAGGGAGTTTGAAGATGTTAGCTGTAAATGAATATCGTATTATACAGCCCCAAGAAAAACTTTTGGCCTGTGGAGATGTAGGGCTTGGTGCATTAGCTACTCCTCAAGAAATTGTAGCACAATCTATTCAGGCTCTTTATAATGATGAATTTTGGAAAGACCGTAAAGTAGTTATTACAGGTGGTGGAACAAAAGAAAAGATTGACGAAATCCGTTATCTCTCTAATTTTTCTAGTGGGAAAATGGCAAAAGCACTTGTATTAGCACTCCATAGCAAAGGGGCTGATATCTGTTATATTACATCTAATGACTCTGAAGATTTACCTAATGATGTATATATAATTAATATAGAAAGTGCCAAAGAGCTTTTGGACTATACTGTAGATGCTGTTCGTGTAGCAAAAAAAGGGAAAATGAGTAAGGCTACGATGAATAGTAGTGAACCTATACGACTTATCCAAAAAGAACCTTATTTGTTTATGGTATCAGCTGTATCTGACTACACTCCTACATTTCCACAAGAAGGGAAACTTAAAAAATCACTTTTAGGAGATAATTGGTCATTAGAACTTCAGAAAACAGAAGATATTTTAAGCTCTATTAATAAAGATGGGATAGTGACTGTAGGATTTAAAGCCGAAATGGATTCTATAAATGGTCTAAAAAATGCCAAAAAACTTATTACAGATAAAGGTGTAGATGCTGTTTGTTATAATCTATTAAATAATTCTCAAAGTTTTGGTACAGATGACAATGAAATTACATTCATTACAAATCAAGAAACTAAACCTCTTCTAAAAGATAAAAAACTTCCGTTGGCTCTTAAAATATTAGATGAAGTTCAAGGACTCTCTTCGTGAGTAACAACACATTAAAACATTTAGCTCTTATTATGGACGGTAATGGAAGATGGGCAAAACAACAAGGATTAAATCGTACAAAAGGGCATGAAGCAGGTGCAGAAGTTATTCGTCATATTACAACTTACTGTGCTACACACCCTACTATTGAAACAGTAACTCTTTATGCTTTTAGCACAGAAAATTGGAAACGCCCAAAGTATGAAGTAGATTTTTTGATGAAACTATTGGCTCGATATCTACAAAGTGAGTTAAAAACATATCAAGAAGAAAATATTCGTTTTATTGCTATAGGAGATACTAGTAAGTTTTCCAAAACTCTTAGAGATCAAATCAATTCAATAGAAGAAAAAACAAAAAATAATAGTAGTCTTACTCAAGTATTAGCACTTAACTATGGTGGACGAGATGAAATTGTTCGTGCAGTTAATACAATTATAAAAAATGGTCAAGAAGTAACAGAATCATCTATTGGTATGGAATTAGACACTCCTTACCAAGATATAGATCTTCTTATTCGTACAAGTGGTGAGAGACGAGTATCTAACTATCTACTTTGGCAACTAAGTTATAGTGAACTCTTTTTTACCAAAACACTATGGCCAGATTTTGGAACAGCAGAGCTGATTACAATTATTGATGAATTTATACAAAGAACTAGACGCTTTGGAGGTATCTAAATTATGGAAACAACATTTACTCTTATAACTCTCTTTATTTTCGGAATTACTATTGGCTCTTTTTTGAATGTCGTCATTTATCGTATTCCAAAAGATGAGAGCATAGCATTCCCAGCTTCGCACTGTCAAAGTTGCAATACTCCTCTTAAGTGGTATCATAATGTTCCTATATTCTCTTGGATTTTTCTAGGTGGAAAGTGTGCATTTTGTCAAGAATCTATCTCAAAACAATATCCTATTGTTGAGTTTATTACAGGGTTAATATTTGTTATTCTCTATCTAAAAGTAGGGTTTGAGTGGTATTTACCTGCTATATTACTCTCATTTACAGCTCTTTTTGCACTTGTAATGATAGACTTTAAATATTTTGCTGTTCCTGATTCAGTGAATATATTTGCTCTACTTATGGCTCTTATTCAACCAGAATTTATTGATGCAATTATAAATGCTCTTTTAGCAGGGGGTGGATTATTTCTTTTGGGACTAGCCACTAGCCTTATCTTTAAAAAAGAGGCTATGGGGAGTGCTGATGTAATTGTAGCAGGAACTATGGCTGGTCTTCTTGGCTTTCCACTTTTCTTTCTTGCTCTATTTTTATCAGCTCTTCTAGCTATTATTCCATCTCTTCTAGCAAAAGATACAATGGTTCCATTTGTCCCATTTTTAGCCCTTGCTACCTTTATTGTATACCTATTTGATACTCAATCTCTACAACTACTCAACTGGATACTATATGGTTAGCATTAGGTCATACCTATCTATTAATTTTAGTAAATCATTTTTAATGATTTTTATACCATTTTTCTTTATTATATCATTAATATATTTAGTCAAAATTTCTCTACTAACAGCCAAGATACAAATTACATTTTCTGAACTTATTCAGCTGTTTAGTTATTATATTCCTGCTATTATATTTTATGCTCTTCCTATATCATTTATTGCTAGTGTGGCTACTGTATTGCTTCGACTCTCCTCAGATAATGAACTAATTGCTATTTTTTCATTAGGTTATTCAGTCAAAAGACTTATCTATCCTCTCCTTGCTATAGCTGGACTATTTTCTATACTCTTATTTGTTATCTCTTTTGGTGCAATGCCTCAAAGTAAACAACTCTATGCATCCTTTAAACATATCAAAACAGAAGAGATGGCATTTAATATTATCCCTGAAGAGTTAGGGCAAAAATTTGGTAGGCACTATATATATATAGAATCACAAAAAAAAGATTTATATGAAAATATGGTAATATTTAGTCAAGATAAAAATAATTCAAATCAAATATTCTCTGCATCAAGAGGAGACATCAAAAAAGAAGATGGTGTATTTTCTCTAACTTTACTGAATGGGAAAGGGTATACTTTTACACCAAAAACAATTCAACAAATTGATTATGATACACTACGAGTTTTTGATACCTTAAGCCGTAGTCGGTATCAATTTGAAGAGATTAGCTCTTATTGGAAAAAATCCTTTACAGATGATCAAAGAAAAAGAAAACTTCTGTTTTTCTTATTTGTAAGTCTTATACCACCACTCTCACTCTATATAATAGCTTCATTTACAATCATAAATCCTCGCTACCAAAAAAATCGCTCTTTTGTGATTATTGGGTTAACTACTGGATTCTTTTATACTATAGCATCAGTTCTTAATAAAGTAGGAACTATCTGGCTTACACTTACCATGATTACACTCTGTATATTTATAGGCTATTGGCTCTTTCAGCGTACGATAAGTAGATATTTTTAATGCGTGTCAAAGCTGTGGTTTCTTATGATGGGAGCTTTTTTCAAGGATTTCAAAAACAAAAACATACAAAAAATACAGTAACAACCAAAATAGAAGAGGCTCTTAAAAATATTAATATAGACTCTTCTATTGTAGGAAGTGGTCGCACAGATGCAGGTGTACATGCCTCAGGACAAATAATTCATTTTGATATACCTACTTATTGGAGTGATACCCATAAACTAAGCAAAGAACTCAATAGAAAACTACAGCATATATATATCAAAAAAATAACAAAAGTTGAGAATGATTTTCATGCAAGATTTTCTGCAAAAAGACGACTCTATCGTTATATATTTAAACAAAAAAAACCATCTATTTTTGAAGAACAGTATATCTCTTACTATCCATCATTTCAAAAAAACCGTATAAGCGATGCACTCACACTCTTTCAAGGAAAACATGATTTTAAATATTTTCAAAAGAGTGGTTCTGTGGTACATACTACCATTAGAGAACTCTATAGAGCCTTCTATAAGCAGTGGGGGGAGTACCATATTATCTATTTTGAAGCCAATGGATTTTTGCGTTCACAGGTACGAATGATGATAGATATAGTGATGTTATATGCAAATAATCAAATAACTATAGAGCAGTTACAGAGTCAAATTGATGCAAAAAAAAGATACTCCACCACCCTAGCCCCACCCCAAGGGCTTTATTTGGCTAGAGTTATCTACTAAGACTCTTCTACTTTTATTTGCCCCATCTTCTCCCCAAATTTAATCTTTTGGTTGATAGCTACTTCAGGTAGTAGTGCATCTTTTTGACTAAACATCAATACAGTAGAACCCATCTCGAACCATCCTAAGAGATCTCCTCTTTTGCATTCAAGATTTTCGTAAGTGTAATGTTTTGTCTGTGTGGCATCACTATTTGTTTTGATAGCTGGTTCAAACTCTACTACCATCTTGCCTACATTTAATGCCCCCACCAAAACAAGAAAATGCAAAGAGCCACGGCTATCGAGACACTCTATAACTACTCTTTCATTCTCAATAAAAAGATCTAACTTATTACGAAGCAGAGGAAAGTTCACAGGATAGAGCTTTCCGGGAATATGCGTAAGGCTTAGAATTGTCATATCCATAGGAATGTGGTATCTATGATAGTCTTTGGGAGAGAGATAAAGATTTACATAATCCCCTCCCTCTAATGCTTCGGCTGAACCTATATATTTATCTCCAAGAAGTCTTTTCAAAGAGTAAGACATACCTTTGATTTGGTGTGCTTTTCCATCTTGAATTTTGCCATAATCACTCACTAGAGAATCTGCTGGAGAAATCACTATAGAGCTATCTTCTGGCATTTTTCTCTCTACACATAACGCCCTTGTAAAGAGTGCATTTAGTGTAGGATAGTCACAAGGCTTTTTAAACTCACTCATATCTAATCCCATCAAAGAGATATAACTACTATTGATAACATATTGCATAAATGGAGAAAACTTAGCTCCAGCAAATTTTCCAAAAACTGAAGAGATAACTGAAGTATAGTGTTTAGACATTTTTTTCCTTTTCCCAGTGTGCTAGGGCATCTTTCATTAATGATATATGATAATTCTCTTGGTTATTAATAAAATCAAAAAATTGAGCAAGTTGAGGGCTATTTGTGGCTACTGCATCAGAGAGTTTTTTACACTCCTCTTTGGCTGCAAGTTCTTCGTCTATTCCTGCCAAGAAAAAGGCTTCTATATCTTCTACTTGATACATCTCTTTAAAAATAGTGCGTGGCACACCCAATATTCCCATTTTTGCCATCATATCTCCAAAACTTTTAAGATGAAAAAAGCTCTCATCTACAAGAATCTGAAATATACGATTAATATAAGCATCATCACTATGGGCTTTGAGATAGTTATAAATCATAATCAACTCATACTCTTTATAACTCTCTTCAAACAAAAAGAGAGTCAAGGCATCTGTAGCTTCTGAACTTAGCTCAATATTATCAAGTTTTCTTAGAGTATTAAAAGCCGTCACCTCTTCATCTGGAAGTTGAGCGAGTACTCCTGTAATATATTGAATATCATGTGTAATACGATGCGACAAATCAGGGCTTACTACAGCTAATTGTAAATCAATTTGATTGAGTCTTTGGATAATATTATGCAAAATTACACTCAATTTCTCAACCTTAATAGGAATAGCTTCACGATTATAATCATAAGGCTCTTTTGCCATCACCATTTCTGCTTCAATCCAAGTAAAATGACGAAAGAGTATATCAGAGAAGTCAAATAATTTTTGTTTGCTTGATGTATTACTCATAAACCCTGCCATTAATGTGGCTAACCATGCTTCATGCATACTAATTGCTAATGCTTTCACTAGTTTTTCTCCTCCTCTTTAGGTGTACAATCATTACTAATTTGATAAGTTACGCTAGGATGGTCACTCTCTTCTTGGCGTAACCTATAGGTCTCTAAAGATGCTTTCAGAGCCAATGCTACCATCTCCGAACATGCTGCATCTTCAGGTGGGACTTTATCCAAAATTTTCATAGTAGCACTAATTAAATTTGTAGCCCCCTTAAAGCTTAATCCTCTTGCCTCTTGGGTAATCATAGAACCTGCTACAATAGTTGTAGAACAGCCAATAGCCTGAAAAGAGATATCCTCTATTACAGACTCTCCCTCTTCTTCCATAACTTGAAGATAAACTATTACCTTCTCACCATTTTCAGGGTTTTTTCCTAGTCCCTCACTATTAGAATTTTCTAAAGTCCCATAATTTTTGGGTTCCATCATATGCTCTATTAGCTGTGCATCCACGGTCATTTTATATCCTTAATTAAATAATATTTATTTTAGCGTAAATAGATTAGATATGCTAAGACTATCTCTTCATCCATTTTTTAAATGGCTGTAGTGAATCAATATAATCTCCCACATCCTCAAACTCTTGATCAGTCAAAGGCAAAGTTGGCATTGCATTTGCACTATAACCAAACTTTTTATAAAGCGAATATGGGTCTTTGGCATACTGTATAATATCTTTTTTGCGTCTAGTATATGATACTAAATTAAAATCTTTTCCTAATCCACCTGTCATATTAGTACTATGACAAGTTACACAATTAGCTTGATGCACTGCTTCACCATTTTTAATATCTGCTTGTATAAAAACTATCATAAAAGGTATTAATATTACTCCATATTTTATCATCTTTCTACTCCATATTTTCAAATAGGATAAAATAACTCCTATTTGGAATATAACTAAATAAACTTAAAATATAATAAAAAAATAACATAATAATAATTTTAGGTTATATAACTATGCTACATCCTCTTTGCTAAAAAACTCAAAACTCTTTCTTGATACTCTTCTGGAAGAGCTTTTGCAAAGTTAACATGCCCCAAGCCATCTATAACCCATAGCTCCTTTGGCTCTTTGGCTCTACTAAAAAGATATTGAGACTCAGATAGTGTAGTATGTTGGTCTAGCGAACCAGCAATAATCATAATAGCTCCTGAAACATTTTCTATCTTATCTATAGGTCGTAAATCATCCTTGCTAATACCCAAACGAGGTTGTAGTTGGAGTGTAAGTAGTGGAGAAAAGATTTTAGCAAAAGAGCCTATATAAATCTCTAAACGATTTTTAATTGCTTCGTCAATAGTAGGATAGACACTCTCCAAAATCATTACTTTTGCTTTTTTTGAAACAGTACCAAGAAGTGCTGATGCACCACCTAAAGAGATACCAATAACTGCAATATTTTCTCCTTTCACTCTTTGTTCTAAATACTCATACGCACTCTGAGCGTCTAATGATTCTAAGTACCCAAATGTTATATGTTTCCCTTGGCTCTCTCCCTCTGCTTGAAAATCAAACAAGAGTACAGAATATCCCTCTTTTTGCAAAAATCTAGCTCTATCTAACATCTGAAGCCTATTAGACTTTACCCCATGCAACAGAAGAACCGCACCTTTTTTTTGATTAGACTGCATAAACCATCCAGAGAGCTTAGAACCACTTTTACTAGGAAAAGAGACTGCTGTAGTATTTTTAAGATTCTTTGGGATGGCACCAACAATAGATGGTCTAGCTTGTACTAGATAGCTACCTATACCATAAATGACTCCCATACAAATAATAACTACTACTACAATAATCAATAATAGTTTCATAATATTTCTCCCTCTTTCTTTGCTGAAATATTCTCTACTATCTTCTCCACATCCAATCTACTCTTCATGGTCTCCACAAACTCTTCTATAGTCTCTTTTTTATAGGTTTCAAATACCTCATCATCAAAGAGACCATGCACAAAAGTACCTTGGATATGGTCTGATTGATAGAAGAGGGGATACTTAGCAGAGATACCATGATGAATCTCAAAGCCATTGACTCTTTTGCCAAAGAGCGTATAGACTCCTCGTTTGAGTATCTTTTTTTTCTCAAAAATAATAGTATCATCAATAAAGCCCAAACCCTCCATCTGTGTAGGAGTCTCTGCCTCTATAGCATCATTGTCTATAATTTTTTGAAACATCATCTGATAGCCTCCACAAATACCAAGCAGAGCTGTTGTACTCTTTTGGAGCTGGGCAAAAAGTCCTGATTCTTTGAGCCATTGCAAATCTTGCATCACAAGCTTAGAGCCGGGAAGTATGATTTGGTCAAAGCCCTCTAAAGAGATATTTGATTTAATAAACTCCAAAGATATTTTAGGATTAGCAATGAGTGGTTCAAAATCATTATAGTTACTCATAGTAGGATAGGCAATAACCCCTACGCGTTTGGCACTGCTATCACTTTTTTGTTGGTAGTTCAAGAGACTTTGGGAATCTTCAAAACCTAAATTAAAGGGCATATAGGGAAGCACCCCTAAGACAGGTATCCCAAACTCCTCTTGGATAATCCGTACACCCTCATCAAAAAGGCTTAAGTCTCCTCTAAATTTATTCACAATCACCCCTATTACCCTCTCTCGTAACGCCTTGGGCAGTAGATTATAGACTCCCCATATAGAGGCAAAAACTCCCCCTTTTTCTATATCTGCTACAAGAATAATTTTGGTTTTAAACTCTGTGGCTATATAGATATTAGATAAATCTTTATCCATAAGATTAAGCTCCACAGGACTCCCTGCCCCCTCACAGACTACACAATCATACTTATTATAGAGATACTCAAAAGAGCTTTTGACTGCTGGTTTGAGCCTATCTAGGTCTCTATAATACTCTAAGACTTGTGTATCTGCAACTACCCTCCCCTCTACAATAAGCGAAGAGTGGTTACGGCGACCTGTTTTTAGGAGTATAGGATTGAGGTGATAGGAGGTAGGAACTCCTAATATAGATGCCTGAAAATGTTGTGCTACTGCTATCTCTCGTTGGTCATCACATACCATAGCATTATTAGAGACATTTTGAGCCTTAAATGGAGCGACACTATAGCCTAGTTCTTGAAGTATCTTGGCAATCACAAATGTAAGCGTTGATTTGCCCGAATCAGAGCTAGTACCTAGTATAGATATTGGTTTGAGTTTCATTGCATTTTGACCTTTGCTCTCTTTTTTTGCTATTATACTACAAGTGATTATGTTATAATCCAAAATCAAATTATAGAAGATAGGAATAAGAATGAAAATAGCCATTATGGGTGCCATGCCAGAAGAGATAGAACCACTTCTTTCAAAAGTTACCAACATACGCAAAAGTGAATATGCAGCCAATACATACTACGAAGCAGAGTACGCAGGGAAAGAGGTAGTCATAGCCTACTCTAAAATTGGTAAAGTATTTGCAGCACTCACAGCAACTATACTTATAGAGAAGTTCCAATGTGATAGATTGCTCTTTTCTGGTGTGGCTGGGGCTATTGACCCTGATTTGGATATTGGTGATTTGGTTATAGCAGATGGACTTTGCCAACACGACTTGGATATTACTGCGTTTGGTCATCCGCATGGCTTTGTACCAGAAGGAGAGGTCTGTATCCCTACTGATCCATACTTTAGAGAAATTGCCAAAGAGATAGCCGTTAAGAAAGGTCTCCCACTCAAAGAGGGAATCATAGCTACAGGTGATCAATTTGTAGCCAATGTAGAACGCAAAAACTGGATTTCTGAAATATTTGATGCCCATGCCTTGGAGATGGAGGGGGCAAGTGTAGCGGTTGTATGTAATGCTCTTGATATTCCATTCTTTATCCTAAGAGCCATAAGTGACAGTGCAGATATGGATGCTGGTTTTGATTTTGATAAATTTTTGGAAGGTTCGGCAAAAGTAAGTGCAGACTTTATCTTAGAGATGGTAGAGAGTATTGAACAGTAATCAAAGAAGACAAAAACCAAAAGTCAATCTAAGCAAAAAGCTCCTCAAAGTTATTGGAAAAACCAATGCCAACTTTCGTCTTATTGGTGAGGGAGACAAGGTATTAGTAGGGCTAAGTGGAGGCAAAGACTCTTTGGCTTTAGTCCATGCTCTAGCCTATATCCAAAAACATGCCCCCTTTAACTTTGAGTTTGAGGCCTGTACTATTGAGTATGGTATGCCTGATGAAGATTATACTTATCTAAAAAATCACTGTATAGAAAATGGCATCAAACACAGTGTCTATAATACAGGTATCTTTGAGATATCCCAAGATGCTATCCGTGAAAATAGCTCCTTTTGCTCTTTCTTCTCTCGAATGCGTCGAGGGGCATTGTATAGCTATGCCCAGCAGAATGGATTTAATAAAGTAGCCCTAGGTCATCACTTTGATGATGCTGTTGAGAGCTTTTTTATGAATATGTTCTACAATGGTACAATGCGTTCTATGGCACCTATCTACAAAACAGACAGAGGCTTCCACCTTATTAGACCCCTTATCCAAACTCGTGAAAAACAGCTTAGAGCCTTTGCAGACGATAATAACCTCCAACCCATAGGAGATGAATCATGCCCTGCTATGCTCAAAAATGTCAAACTCCCCCACACACGAGAAAAAACAAAAAGATGGCTAGAAGAGCTAGAACAAGAAAATAGTAATATATTCAAAATGATAGAAGCCTCTTTTAAACATATCCATGATGACACCCTCTTAGACCCAGAAAGATGGGATAGGGATGATATAGATGAATAACACACTCACAATAGAACACTCAGGAAGAGTCGATAAAGTTTTATCAGGTCTACTAGAAGTTAGCCGTAATCAGATAGAAAAACTTATTAAAGATGGACTTGTGGAGGTGAATGGGCGAGTTATTACCAAAACAAGTTATAAACTAGCTGTGGGTGATAGTGTCTGCTACCAATTTGTAGAAGCTACAAAAAAAGAGCCTGTAGAGATTGACTTTGATGTAGAGGTGCTCTATGAGGATGAGGATATATTAGTTGTCAATAAACCAAGTGGCTTGGTGGTGCATCCTGCTCCTAGTGTCAAAGAGGCTACGCTTGTAGATTGGCTTATACATCGTGGTATCTCCTTATCTACTATATCAGGAGAGGAGAGGCATGGGATAGTCCATCGTATAGACAAAGAGACTACAGGTGCATTGGTTGTAGCCAAAAACAATGAAGCCCATCAGAAACTTAGCGAACAACTGCAAGATAAAAGCATGGGGAGATACTATCTAGCACTGATTGATTGCCCACTCAAAGAGGATACTATTGTCACTAAACCAATAGGTAGAAACCCAAAAAATCGTTTGAAGATGGATGTTGTAGAGGGTGGCAAAGAGGCAAAAACAGCTTTTGTCAAATTAGCAGAGGGCAAAGGCAATACAGAGCTTATTATCGCCAAACTCTTTACAGGCAGAACACATCAGATACGCGTCCATTTAGAGACTCTAGGACGGCATATATTAGGTGATGCTCTCTATGGATACAAGAGCAAAAGCTACAGAGTAAACAGAGTTAATCTCCACGCCTACCAACTCTATCTTATACATCCAACAACAGGCAAAAAAATGGAGTTTCTAGCCCCACTATTTGATGATATGCACCAATTTTTAGAGGAGTATTTTGATAAAGAGTTTATACAAAAGCAGATAGAACCCAAGAGAGTAAATGAGTGGTTTAGAGAATAAACCTCTTTACTCTTAAATAATGGTATACTACACAATTAATTTTAATTTAGTCGTTAACAAAAAGAGAACTTATGCCACATATCAAAACTACTCCACTTACTCCTACCTTGCTTGATGCTATAGTGCCAACATCTTCTATTGTTACATTTAGAGCCGACTCATTGAACGATAAAGATTACCTTTTTGGTATAGAATTTGGAGGAGAGGAGTTTTTATTACAACTCAAAAGAGACAAAAAGCTAGATATGCTTAAATATGATAAAGTTACTCGTCCCCTCAAAGTAAATCTTATCAAAGAGGCTCTGCATACTATATCCAAAGAGTTAGAACTAGAAGTACTCCATGATAATATTGCATTCTCTAATACTAAGCCTCCTTTGTCATCAAAATATTTTAAAAAGATTAAAGATTTTGAGAATATTGAGTTTCCTTTTGAAAAAGTTGCCATAGAGGTTGGGTTTGGAAGTGGTCGGCATCTTCTCTATCAAGCAGAGCAAAACCCCAACAAACTCTATATAGGTATTGAGATCCATACCCCCTCAGCCCAACAGGTTCTCAAACAGATAGAACTCCAAAAGATAGAGAATATCTGGGTAGTAAACTATGATGCAAGGCTTCTTTTGGAGATGCTCCCATCTAATAGTTGTGAACAGATCTTTGTTCATTTTCCTGTGCCTTGGGACAAAAAACCCCATAGACGCGTTATTAGCCCTAGTTTTACAAAAGAGTCCCTACGAGTACTCAGTGAAAATGGTTCTTTGGAACTTCGTACAGATAGCTATAAATATTTTTGGTATAGTATGGAAACATTATTTGATATTCCTACAGCCAAAGTTACTGTAGACAAAAATAAAGACCTAGCAGTAACAAGTAAATATGAGGCTCGTTGGAAACGACAAGAGAAAGATATTTATGAGGTACACCTTATTTGTCAAGAAAACTCCCCAAAAAAGTCTCTTGAGATTGAGTTTATATTCAATAATATAAGCTATAATAATAAAATAAAAGATAAGTTACCCAAAGAAGCCATTTTAGGTGATGGTTTTTTTGTCCATTTTGAACGGGTATATACTATAGATGAAGAAGCATTATTGATTAAATGTGCATTTGGTAGTTTTGATAGACCTGAACATAAATATATTCTTATCAATAAAGAGTTATGTAGATATTATACCTCTGTTCCTGTCAAGACAGTAGTCAATTATCAAGCTCATAAAAAAATCATGGAGTTTTTAGATGTCTAGTAATATTGTGATTAACGCTTCTCGCTTAACACTCTCTTATGGTCACACCGATATTATCAAAGATGCCTCTTTTTCTGTAAAAAAAGGTGAGTTTGTATTTATTACAGGACCTAGTGGTAGCGGAAAATCAACTTTATTAAAGTCCCTCTATGGACAAATCAAACCAACCGCAGGAAACTTAATGGTTGGTGGATTAGATATGATTAATATCCCAAGATCAAAGCTTCAGGGGCTTCGTACTCACTTGGGTATTGTTTTTCAAGATTATAAATTAATTAACGAATGGACTGTAGCTAAAAATGTTGTTTTGCCATTAATTATTGCTGGATACTCTATGGATGTACAGCAGACCCAAGCAAAAAGATTACTAAAACATGTCAAACTCTCTGACCATATCAATAAATATCCTTTAGAACTTAGTGGTGGAGAACAACAAAGAGTAGGTGTAGCCAGAGCTATGTCTAAGAATCCTTTTTTAATATTAGCAGATGAGCCTACAGGAAACCTTGATGATTATTCATCAAATGTGATTTGGGATTTAATGGAAAATGCTTGTGGACAGCTAGAGACAACAGTATTAGTTGTAACACACCGTATACCCTCTATTTTTAGTATCCCATACAGACACTTTATTATAGAAAACAAGGGTGTGTATGAAGTTCATTAAGAACCATCTGACTTTTATCTTTCCTATGATGGCTATATTACTAGGAGTAGAATTCTTTCTTGTTTTTGATCGCACAACAAATAATTATGAAAAAAATCTAAGAGAGGGCTACTCTATGTTTATTGTAGCTACAGAGCCTATATCCCTAGAAGATTTTATAGAACTTGATTCTCATATAAATCAAAGCGAAGAGGTCAAAAAAGAGAAACTTGCCAAACAGATAGCTAAAGGCATGAGCAAGTCAAGTACACAAAAAATCCTTGATGCCCTCCCACACTTTTATAATATTAAGTTTGATAGTTATCTGCATACCTCTACCCTAGAACATATCAAAGCCTATCTTGAAGCTGATGATAGAATCAAAAGAGTAGAGACCTTTGGGAGTAGCTATGGTGCGAGTTATACTCTCTTTAGTTTTATCAAATTTACATTTAAGGCCTTTGTTATCTTTATGTCTTTGGTAAGCTTTTTTCTTGTTATCAAACAGATGGAAATTTGGAGCTATGCCCACAAAGAGAGAATGCAAGTGATGGAGACCTTTGGTGCACCAGTAATGCTAAGAAGTGGTGTACTCTTTAAAGTGGCATTTATTGATGGTATTATCTCTACAGTATTAACAAGTAGCATGTTCTTATTTTTAAAATATCGATGGGCAGAAGAGAGCCATATAGATATACTCCTACAGATGCAAGATTTGCTCTTTCAACCTATTGATTTTCTTATACTTTTAGCTACTGCTCTTTTTATTGTTTTTGTATCAGTCTATTTAGTGGTATTTAGTACCAAGGAGTAGTTTATGAAAAAAAGTGTCGTTATACAAGTTTTTTTATCTGTGCTACTAAGTAGTTCTCTTATTCTAGCTACTGGAACAGATAAAAAAATAAAATCCTCTACCAAAAATCTCAATCAAAGTGTTGCACAAGAAAAAAAAGTAAGCCGTCAATTAGATAAAATTGCAAAAGATATTCAACAAGAACAAAACAATAATCTTCAGCTCAATAAAAAACTAGCTAGCTTAAGTCAAGAGTACCAAAAAAATGAAACTTCTTATAAAAAATCAAAAATTACTCTTACAGAATATAATAATAATTTAACAGATATTAGTGCAGATATTGAAGATAAAAAAGAGAAGTATGTAGCTCTTCTTGCTCAACAATTTTCTGTTATCCATGCTATGACCCAATCGCATGAAGCTAATAGGGAATCAATTATTAAACAAGAGATGTACCAACTCTATAAAATACAAAATACACAAACACTCAAGTCACTAGAAGCACAAATTAATAAATGGAAAAAACAGAAGAAGAAAATTATAAAAAATAGAATTTCTCTCAAAAATAAAATTGATTCACTTACAGTACAGAGAAATGAGTATAAGAAAAAACGAAAAGAGAAACAAGCTATATTAGGAAAACTCTCTTCAAACGAAGAAGCTTACCGTAAAAAACTCCAACAAACACTAGATAAACAAGATGCCTTGCGGTCAACACTTACTGATTTGAATATTATTCATAAAAAAGAGTTAGCAGAAGAAAAGAAGCGTATAGCTCAACAAAAAGCAACTATGCTTAAAGAAGAAAAACGCAAAAAAGCAGAGAGAAAAGCACGAAAATTAGCAAGAGCAGAGGCAAGAAAAAAAGGACAAAAAGTTGTCTATAATACTAAACCTAGAAAACAAAAAAAGAAGAAAAAGAGTTTGGGATCTTCGTATAAAAAGAATAAAATATATGCCTACAGAGGAGGAAAAACCATCTCTCCTCTGCGTGGAGCAAAACTAATCAAAGGATTTGGTACATATACTGATCCTATCTATAAGATTAAAATATTTAATGAATCCGTAACACTAAAAGCTCCTAGCAGTAATGCTAAAGTATATAATGTACTCAATGGAAAAGTTGTCTTTGCAGGTGTAAGCAGTATGCTAGGTAAGGTTGTTGTTGTAGCACATGGAAGCCAAATGCACACAGTCTATGCAGGACTCTCCAAAATAGCTCCAAACCTCCACAAAGGAAGTAGAATACAAAAAGGGTATGTTATTGGTAAAGTATCCAAAAAACTAATCTTTGAAGCTACCAAAAATTCCAAGCATATCAATCCTATGAAACTTATTAGGATTTGATACTTTCAATGAATATTAAATTCTCGTAAAAAGATATCATAAAGTCTTTTTCTTACTTCATCTTCATCTTGAATAGTTTCATAATATTTTTTTGAACCTAAATTATAAAAAACTTTTGCAAAATTATTATATACACTAAATTCAATATTTTTATTTACTTCCTTATTTTCTTGCTTAAGAATAAAACTATAAACAACAAAAAATTTAATTTTTATATATTTATTATCAATATTCAAATGTGTTAAATTTAAAAATTCATTATTTGCATTTAATATATCTTCATTAAAAATATATTTAATTTGGATAACTC
>JADGDQ010000051.1 GCA_016744805.1 Sulfurovaceae bacterium | reverse complement strand
AATACCAGTCTCATAATAATCTTCCCAGTGAAATGATTCCATAATTTACTCTTTCTATAATAATATTATTAATAATATCAAAAAATTATTTTAATCTATATGAAATAAGATTTTGACTGGCTATTTCATAAGTCGTATACTTATCTATCACTTGTGGGAGAGTTTTGGAAAGCTCTTTGCTTGATAGTTCCACTATCTCTTTATTTTGTGTTTGCTTTGCCAAAGTAAAAGGCGTATAGAGAAATACTATAGCCAAAAATATTATCATTTTTTTCATTGTCTCTTCTTTCTTATTTATTATAGTATCATCCTATCAAGTCTAGCTTTAATATCAAACCTATTTTCATAGGGTTTTAATGTACGGGCATAGAGATGGAGTCTGCGATAAATAGACCCCATAAAACTTTTTATACTAAATATTCCCACTAAAGTGATCCATTTCAAACTTTCTTTGGGTTATTTTCTCAAAATAGAGTCTTGCTTTTTGGAATTTGTAGTAAGACTCTTTTCTTTTGATATGAAAGAGGAGTTGAATCATATTTTGTCTGTGGTAATTACCAAAATGTTCTCTTGCGATGGGGTCTGATTGGCTACTTGATTGAGAGCAGTCATCAACTACTTTACAGCCTCGTAGAAAAAGAAATCTATATGCAGCAAGTTCATAATAGAACAAATCACTTGATTTAATCTTGTCATAGGCAGAGTAGTTGATTATCTCTTTGAGTGCGTCCATAGGGCGTTGGAGACCATGCCATACTAAAGTTGTGTGGAAGTTTACAACAAAACCAATATTTTTGATTTTATCTGATTGCAAGAGTGAATTAAACTGCTTGTAGAGAGATTTGGTAATAAACTGTTTTCTAAAAGTAGCAATATTTTGGCTAATAATTGCTGACTCTTTGGAGTCATCTTTGTGGTTAAAGAGTTCCCACTCTCTAGTTAATATATCATAGTGGTGTACAATCTTTAAAGAGATGGTTTTATCATCTTTGAGATAGAGTATATCCTCTTTATTAAGTTTGCTAAAGAGTAAAATACCCTCTTTAAAAAATGGCAAACTATCACTATAACTGATGGCAGGTTTCTCTTCATCTTTAAATATGTCTGCACTTGGATTCATTAGACCTAAACCATACTTTTGCCCTAGATATAGGTATCGAATTATGCTTACGATATTGAGTAAATTGCCTTTATATATATCTGTATTTGAGGATAACACAACAATAATATCATAATATAATTTTAATGTTTTTTGAGTAAACTTAATAATATCATCACTGTTAAAATACTCTTTTTGATTGGCAAGACCATAATAGATAAAAGCTCTTTGCATACGAAAGACCATCTCTACAGTTGTATCTTTTTGTTGAGATGCAAAAATTTTTATAGCATTAGAAACCTCTTGAAGCTGTCTAACATACTCTTGTCGTGATATTTCATGGCTACGCAAAAGATCTTCTAGATCTTCAACCTTTTTCGTAGAGTCGGCATATACTTTATACACATCAAAGTCAAACTGCATAAATAGCTCTTTTACAGGGAGGTACCCACCATGGTGCAGAACCTCAAAACGAGCCTGCTGTGTATCTATCTGGAGTTGTTCAAACTGTTTTTCTAATTTTTTCATATTATCAGAGAGAAGTTTCCACTGTACTGTTATTTTGCTATTTCGCCCTTTGCCTTTGGCTTGGATATTATAGCTATTTGTATGCTCCATAGACGACCATAAACTCTCAAAAGTAGTATGAAGTTGAATCTCGATATTAAAATAGTTTTTAAGTTTTTTCAAGATAGTTATTGTGTCATCATTGGGTTCTAATAACTGAAATATCTCATAAGGGTCTGAAGAGATACTGCTAATAGTACCATCTCCTGAAACAGCACTATCAAACCTAGGATTAAAGAGAGTATGGTCACAATGGAGACCACTATATCCACTCTTTTTCTCTACAGTATAAAATCCATAAAGCAGGTGGTCATCTGTTCTATGGCTATACTCAAAAAAGTTATACAGTGTACGAGCAACCCACTCTTTCTCATAGGGATAAGAACAGACAAAAAGTATCCCTATAAGGTCATGCAATGCTCCACCTTTTAAAAATATTTTTAGAGGATCATTGAGCAGTTTGGAATTTCGTATACCTAGTTTTACTAATTTTTTAATCACACTATCTGTATATTTATATCTAGCCTTAATAGTATCCACTCCTGAAGCCTCCAAAATAACAATCTCTTTATCTATTGGTACCTCTTGCTGTAGGTGATGAAAGTATTTTATTAGGCTATCTGTATACCGCACAAGTACACCATTTGGCTCTCTCTTATTGGCTATAACCTCTTCATCAATACCTACGAGCTTATAGTAAATCTTCATACATTCTAGAATACTATTTTGAAACTCTTCTCTGTTTTCTATTATATTAGCACTATCTTGATCTGCTATGGTTTGTTGAATCTGTGGGATAAGAGTATCAAGCGGTTGGTAGCTGGTTTTTGGTAAAAAATGATGCAAAGAGATATAAGAGTGCATTGGAATCCTCATAATAAAAATAGCAGTATTATAACACAATAAAGGTCGCTTATGATAAGATATAGCACTACTTCTAAGGCTATTATATGCTATTAAATAAACTACTTTTACTCTTATTACTCTCTACACTTAATCAATCATTTGTTTCTATACATCCATATTTTTCCAAAACACAAGGAGGCTACTATAAAGGTGGTGTAGATACTAAAATTATCCAAGATATAGCTAATGCTTCAAAATCTATTAAAATAGCAATGTATTATCTAACCAATAAAAATATTACAAAAGCTATTGTTGATGCCCATATAAGAGGTCTAAAAGTCCAAATTATTACAGATGACAAGAAAAAAAATACAAAAAGATACCGTTATCTGCAAAACCAAGGAATTATCATTGAAGATGACCATAATACAAAAGCATTAATGCATAATAAAGTTTTAATTATTGATAGTAAAATAGTATGGATTGGTTCTGGTAATTATACTGTTTATGCTTTTTATCGTAATCATGACAATTATCTTCGTCTTAATAATCGTGCTATAGCTAGGTACTATACACAAAAATTCGATATATTATATCAACATAAAAAAGAGTCTCTTCCGCCATATATTTCAGAAAGTATAGAGATATATTTTGCTCCTGATAGTAATATAGAAGAGAAGATTATAAAACAAATAGCACAAGCTCAAAAGAGTATTTATATTATGATGTTTGCATTTACAAACAAAAAAATTGCAAAGGCACTCCTTTTGGCAATGCAAAGAGGTATAGAAGTAAAAATAGTTGTAGATAAAGTCCAAAATCATTATCAAAAATATTCTGTATATAAGTATCTAAAAAATAATGGTATGAATATTATCAAGGATAAAAACAGATTTAAACTCCACCATAAAGTTTTGATTATTGATAAAACAATAACTATTACAGGCTCTTATAACTTAACCAAAAAAGCAAATCAAAGTAATGCAGAAAATATTATTATAATAAAAAATACCCTCATAAGCAAAAAATATTTACAAGAATTTGACCGAGTCTCTAATTAGGAAGTGTTATACTTCTTGACTTATATCATTCAAGATACTATGTAATTTGAGTATACTTTTTATGATTATGCTCTAGTAACTAAGGAAACCGATGATTACAACTAAAAATTTAAGTAAAAAGTTTGGAAAGACACTTTCTCTAGATAGCGTATCTATAGAATTGAATAAGGGTGATGCCATAGCTCTTATGGGTGCTAATGGTGCAGGTAAAACAACACTTATTCGTCTTATTATGGGCTATTATCATCCTAGTGCTGGTTCTGTACTTATTAATGGACATAACCCTATAAAAAACAGAATAGAAATTTTGCATTCTGTAAGTTTTGTACCACAACTGCCACCTCCTATTAAACTCTCTTTGGCTGAACTTATCTCTTATATAAGTCATAGCTCTAATGTAGAGGAGAAACTTATTTATCATTATGCCAATGAGATGAAGTTTGATATTACACCAAATCTTCATAAATCTTTTTTTAAACTCTCAGGAGGAATGAAACAAAAATTTCTTATTGCTATTTCTTTAGCTAAAGAGAGTCAAATTATTATATATGATGAGCCTACAGCTAATCTTGACCCAAAAGCTAGAGATGATTTTTATAGACTTCTTTCTACAGATACATCCCAAAAACTCTCACTCTTTGTAACACACCGTATAGAAGAGGTCAAAGATATTGTAAACCGTCAAATATATATGGACTTAGGAAAGGTAGTCACTGATGAGAGGTATTAAAATATTTTTACTCCCTATTATACTTTTATTTGTTTTTTTGGGCTGTGAAAAAAAAATCTCTACAGAACTTCATCCTGTTCATTGGGATAGAGATATGTGTGAAAGATGCAAAATGGTTGTAAGTGATAGAAAACATACAGTACAAATGATTCATACTGCAACAGGTAAATCTTATATGTTTGATGATATTGGCTGTTTAGCTCTTTGGGTAGAAGAAGAGAAAATAGCATGGTTTTCAAAAGCAAAAATATGGATAACTGATGTAGACACTGCTCAATGGATAGATGCAAGGGAAGCTTTGTATGATGCTGGTCATATAACTCCTATGGCCTATGGGTTTTCTGCACACAAAAATAAAACAGAGATAAAAGAGAAAAATAGATATATACCTTTTGAGGAAGTCTATCAACTTATTCTAAAAATTGAAGCTAAAAAAAATAGGAAATCATATTGAAAACTTTTAAACCAGCCATTAAAAACCTCTTGCTTATTGCCTATCTTGACCTCAAAGAATCTATTAGAGCCAATTGGTTTATTATCTACTCTCTTGTCTTTGGTGGATTAATTGCTCTCTTTTTTATTGCAGGAATCACAGAATCTCAGGTTATGGGCTTTAGTGGACTTAGTAGACTACTTTTGATGTATATTCAAGTTACTATTATTATCTTGCCTATCTTTATACTTATTACCACTGTGCGGTCTATATCAGGAGATAGAGATAGCCATATCTTAGAATATATGCTTTCGTTTCCTATCTCGCTAGGACAGTATTACTGGGGTAAAGTGTTAGGACGATTTATTACGGTCTTTTTACCTGTTTTTATGGCAATGGCACTTGCAATTGTTTATGGAGTATTTAAAGGGGCTGAAGTACCTTGGGAGATATTTTTTCTCTATACAGGACTACTTTTTTCTATGAGTTCTGCCTTTTTGGGTATTGCATTTTTTATCTCTTCATTAGTAAAATCCTCTGAAATGGCATTAGGAATTTCATTTTTTGTATGGATATTTTTATTAGCATTTATAGATATTGCACTTATTAGTCTAATGCTCCAAAATAGAATTAATGAAACCCTTATTATCTCTATAGCTCTGCTTAACCCTATGGAGATATTTCGTGTATCTGCTATTAGCCTCTTTGACCCAGAACTTACCGTTATGGGACCTGTGGCATTTTATATATTAGATACTATCAAACAGAGTACATTTGTACTCATATCCATACTCTATCCACTTATGATAGGTATTCTTTTTGCTTTTTTTGGGTTTAGAATATTTATCAAAAAAGATTTAGTATAAAAATTTAATACCTAAGGAAAAAAATGAAAAAAATCGCTCTTATAGTACTTATGTTAAGTACCTCTCTTCTATCACAAACAAATGCGAATAAGCCATTTGTAATCCAGAGTGAGTACAGAATAGATTTTGATAAAAATACATCATGTCTTATACGAAATATTCCTCTTTATAAAAACCCAAAATGGGGAGCAAAGATAGTTACAAGAGCAGGGAAAACTGTCTACTTTTGTAGTCCAAAATCACTCTTTGAATTTTATCATCGTCCTGGTAAATGGTTTGAGGTAGGAGTTAAAAGTGAAAGAGACTTTAATCAAGTTGTAGTAACTGATTATAAAACACTCCAAGCTATCAATGGGGAAAAAGCATTTTTTGTCTACGGTTCTAATCAAACTTCCCCTGCTGGTGACGATTTAGTAGCATTTGCAACACAAGAAAATGCAGAAAAATTTGCTAAAGAGAATAATGGAAAAAGAATATTTAAGTTTGATAAAGTATCAGATGCACTTATACGACTTTTAAATGGTCGTATTTAATTAGTTTTTGTTTGTTGTGAGTATCTTAAATCTACAGGGAAAGTTCCCTATAGATTTACCTAAACTTACAGTCTAGATTCATATCTTCTAATCATAAAGAGTTTTTTCAAAATCTTCTTACGAGTAGCGATTTTCTCTTTCTTCTTCTTCTCAGTAGCTGTCTCATAGTATTGTCTAGCTCTAGCTTCTGTGACGATAAGGTTTCTGTCGCACTGTCTTTTAAACTTTCTATACGCATCATCAAAAGAGTCGCGTGGAGTTAAAATAATTCCTGGCATAAAAAAGCACCCCCTTCCTTATCAAAATTTCCTACCATAATGCAGGAGCGATAAAACTGAGGCGGATTATATCTAAAATTTATAAAAAAGAGGTTATTTATGGTAGAATAGATACAATTAAGTTCTTAGGATAAATTATGATAGAAATAGACTTTGAAATAGAAGCACTCAATGCTATGAGGAAGTATCCAAAGCCTCTCTATGGTAAAGGAGACTTGAGCTTACTTTGCCGTCCTAAGGTCTCTATAGTAGGCTCACGGCGACCCTCTGCCTATACCAAGACTATGACCTATAATCTCTCTAAAGCATTAGCAAGTAGAGGTGTATGTGTGGTAAGTGGAGCTGCGATGGGAGTAGATGCTATTGCCCATCAAGGAGCAGGTGCTAAAAATACCATAGCTATACTTCCAACAAGTCTTGATATTTATTATCCCAAAGTAAATCAAGAACTTATCAAAGATATAGAGAAAAATGGTCTTACAATAAGTCAATTTGAACCCTCTTTTAAAGCTACAGCTTGGAGTTTTGTACTTCGTAATGAGGTAGTTGTAGCATTAGGAGAATTATTAATTGTCACACAAGCAGATGAAAATAGTGGCTCTATGCGAAGTGTAGAGTATGCTCTTGCTATGGGAAAAAAGATTTTTGTACTGCCTCAGCATATAGGAGAGAGCCAAGGTACAAATGAACTTTTGCATAAGGGCTTGGCTACTCCTATCTATGATATAGAAGCATTTGCTTCACAATTTGGACAGGCTGTAAATAGTAACATCCCAAAAGATGATTTTTTCTATTTTTGTCAACAAGAGCCTACTCTTGATAGCGTAGTTACTAAATTTGGAGATAGAGTCTATGAAGCTGAACTAGAGGGTATTATCATAATAGAAAATGGCTTAGTACGACTAGCATAGTTTACGCTTACCTAAGAGGCAAATAACTCTTTATCACTCTCTACAGATGCTATCATTCCTAGTTCCAAAACAGAAGCTTCAAACTCTTCAGAATATAAAAATAACTCTAATATATCTTCTCTTTGTATAGTAGTATCTTCTAATCCATTTAGCCAATATTCAAGACCTGCACTATCAGGGTCTCGTAGTAGTATGGCTTTATAAAGTATAGTTAAAAATGTAGCATCATCTGTCTCTTTATTTTGAAACTCTACACTAGAAAAAAAGCCCATAGCAACAGATACAACACTCCCTGTTTCTAAATATTTTGCCCAAGCTGTTAATGTCTCTTCTTCAGGCTCTCTCTCTAAGATAGTATGATAAAACTGTAGAGGAAATATTGTACTATTTTCTACTCTTTTTGCTAGTATTGCTTCTTCTTCTTGTTTTAAGATTTCTGCTTTTTTTAGCTCTTCTTGTTTTTCTGTATAGATTTTTTTGATAGCATTATACCAAACTGTTGCTATCTTTTTATAGCCTGTATCTGTTGGATGTGCGGGGTCTCTCATATCACTACTATAATTTAACCCTGCACCATTTTCCATATCAACAATAACAATCTTGTCCCCATTATCAATACGCTGTTGAGCCATTCTTTTAACATTGGCATTAAAATATCTAATCCAACTCTCATAATCTTTGCGATTGATAATAAGTGCTAAAATTACAGTTACACTTGTATCATTTTCATACTCATAGCGATCAACATCATCTAAAATATCTTCAATACCACTAGGACTATCATCCCAATCATTTGAGCCTGCATGCAGTAAAATAATATCTGGTTTACTTTTATTAATAAGAGAGTATGCTTTATCTGCTAACTCATAACTCGCTAACCCAGGGTATCCATCATTATCTATATCAAATGAAGGGCTAATAGAGCTTCCTGCTTGTCTTGAACCAACAAAATTCACATCATATCCAGCATCTTCTAGCTGATACCATAAGTAATTACGATACGCACTACGCATACTTGTAGGTCGAGGATTTTCCAAATCAGCATAAGTATTATCATAGGTTATAGAATCACCAAATGGCATAATCCTAATAGTTGAAGCATCAAGTTGTATAACTATAAATAGACAAAATAGTATCAATTTTCTCATAATTGTTTCTCCTTTTTATTAATCTATATCTTTTTCTCTATTAACCAAATAAGTACTTACTCCTTCTGCAATACCTTTGGCTATTTTATCTTGATATACTGCGGTAAACAACCTAGCCCGTTCTCTTGGGTGTGTAATATACCCTACTTCTACCAATACAGAAGGCATTTGAGCACCAACAAGTACCCAAAAAGGTGCAGGTTTTACCCCTCCATTATTCACACCTTTGTAACTTCTTTGGAGGTTAGCTATAACTCTTTTTTGAATATCAATAGCTAATTTATGAGACTGTACTAGCTTGGGACCAGAAAGAACAGAATTGAGTATAACATTATTACTTAATCTATCATTTCTATTCAACACAACACTATTCTCTTTTGCTGCTACGCGTGCAGACCTTGCACTTCTTGAATTTTGCAAAAAATAAGTCTCTACACCATGAACAATATTACTTCTACTTTTTCGTGAAACAGCATTTGCATGAATAGAAACAAATATATCTGCATGATGACGGTTTGCAAATCTTGTACGATTTTTTAGTTTGATAAAACGATCGTTTGTACGAGTCATTTTTACCTTAAAACCTTTAGATTTTAATTTTTTTGCAACTCTTTTTGCTATCTGCAAGACAACTGTTTTTTCATAATGTTTTCTAGTACCTACAGCTCCACTATCCTTACCTCCATGCCCTGCATCTACAACAACAGTATAAGTTTTCTTTGTACTTTTAGAGCTATTAGCAAACAACGAAGCAACAAAACTCTCATCTGAAGAGTTATCATACTCATCATCACTATATTCTACTATTTTTTCCCTTTTTTTACTATGATGCGTAGTATCATTACCAATAATAGTAGCTATAGTAGTTCCTTTTCCTTTACTAGGAAGTGAAATATGATAAAAGGCACGAGAAGACATAGGCTGATAATGCTTACAATTATAGGGTTTATAAGTCTCTATTACTATACGAACTGTACTTTTTTTATATTGAGAGATACGAAAAGACTTTACTCCTAAAGAAGAGAGATTTGATGCAATTTGTCGATGAGCTAAACGAGAATTTTTAATATCAATAACAACCCGAGGAGGATTGCTAAGTGTCATTTTTTTTATATTATTTTTATTTATCCATGCACTAAATATAAGATGTAACTCTTTATTTCTGACTTCTACTTTTTTCAGTGTATTTACACTCGAAAAGAGTGTTGTAGTGAGTATAAACCAAAATAGTACAAGCCAAACTATTCTCAAAATTATTACCCTTCCCCATCCATTAGTTTAGTCATTAACTCTTTTACTGTAATAATTTTATTAAGTTTATATCCATTAGATCCTGTAAAAAAGAGTCCTGAATGAGTCAGACCATCATAAGCATCACTTAATCTATCAGCAATACAGTACCCAACCTCTTTTGCTTCTACACCTCTGTTACAAGGAGCGACACAATTAGAAACACAGGCGATTTTTGGAGCAGTTTGTTCTTCTATCATTGTCTGAAGATTTGTTCTTACACCTCTTGCAGGATAACCCACTGGAGATTTTAGAAGCTTAATATCTTCTTCTTTTGCATCAAGTATTACTTGCTTAAAATTATCATGTGCATCACACTCAACAGTCCCAATAAATCGAGTTCCCATCTGCACGGCAACTGCACCCAAGTCTAACATACTCGCTATATCGTTATGATCCCATACACCACCAGCAGCAATTATAGGCATACTACCCCAGTTTTTTGCCTCTTCTACTACAGGAGGAAGGATAACTTCTAATTGATTTTGTGGTAAAAAGCACTCATCATATTTAAAGCCCTGATGCCCTCCACTTAGTGGTCCCTCTACAATAACAGCATCAGGTAATCGCCCATGTGTTTTTTTCCATCTACGACAAAGTATTCTTAATGCCTTTGCGGTAGAGACAATAGGCACAAGAGCCACATCAGGATACTCTTTTGTAGCTTCAGGCATAGTCAAAGGCAATCCTGCACCTGTTATAATAATATTTGCACCTGCTTCACATGCATCTTTGACAATCCGATTATAATCAACCGAAGCATACAGTACATTACATGCTAGAGGTGCATCACCACATATCTCTCTAGCATTCTTAAAGATTGAATGCAGTGCTTTTGCTGAGTAAAAATTTTCTGCTTCAGAAGGACGCATATCTTTTAGTACTTTATCAGAATATTTACGATTGGCATATATACCTGTACCAACAGAACTAATAACACCTAATCCACCCTCTTTACTCACATTTCCTGCAAGTTGGTCCCAAGAGATACCTACACCCATACCACCTTGAACAATGGGCTTTTCTATAGTATATTTACCAATTTTAAAAGATTTGAATGACACTATTTTACCCTCACTTTTGCAAATTTTCTTTTTCCTACTTGTAGAATATACTCACCTACACTTAAATTCATCTTCTCATCACTAATTTTATCTTGATCTATACGAACAGCACCTTGTTTTATATCTCGTCTTGCCTGTGAAGTAGATGGCTCTATACCTACATCTACAAGAGCTTTACATATCCAGACACCATCTTCTATATCAAATTCTTTAATATCTGAGGGAATAAGATTGGATTTGAATACATTATCAAACTCCTCTTTTGCCCCCTGTGCTATAGACGCATCATAAAATCTTGCTGTGATTTCTAAGGCAAGATTCTCTTTGGCACTCTTTGGATGAAGCGTACCATTTGCAACATTTTCTTTAAATTCAGCAATATCAACAAGAGACTTTTGGCTTAACAGCTCATAGTAACGCCACATTAATTCATCAGAAATAGATAATACCTTAGCATAAATATCCTTAGCAGGTTCAGTAATTCCAATAAAATTACCCAAAGACTTACTCATCTTTTGAACTCCATCAAGTCCTTCTAATATAGGCATCATAAGAATCGCCTGCTCTTTACCTGTGCCATAAGAGCGTTGGAGTTGTCTCCCCATCAAAAGGTTAAATTTTTGGTCTGTTCCACCAAGTTCTATATCACTTTTGAGTTCAACACTATCATACCCTTGAAGCAGTGGGTATAAAAACTCTGATATAGAGATACTCTGACCAGCTTTATATCGTTTTTCAAAATCATCTCTCTCTAGCATTCGTGCTACAGGAAAAAGTGTAGTAAGCCCTACTAGACCTGAAGCACCCAAAGCATCTAACCATGTACTATTAAAAACAACTTCAGTTTTTTCAGGGTCAAGGATTTTAAATACCTGTTCTTGATAACTTTTTGAATTTTCTAATACTACTTCTCGTGTCAGTGATTTTCTTGTTTCACTTTTACCTGTTGGGTCACCAATCATCGCAGTAAAATCACCAATCAAAAGCTGAACTTTTGCACCATACTTCTGAAATGAAGCAATTTTTTGAAGGAGTACTGTATGACCAAGGTGTAAATCAGCAGCAGTAGGGTCAAATCCTATTTTTACACTATACTCTTTTCCCTCTTGGAGATATGTTTTTATTAAATTTTCTATTTTTTCTCTGTCGATAATTTCAGCAATCCCTCTACTGATCTCATCCATAGCTTCTTTTAATATCATTTCAACCCTTTTTATTTATTATATGCATCATCAAGACTAATAATATCAATTAGTTTAAACTTTTGACCTATTTTTTCTTTGAGAAGACTCTTTTTTGATTCTAAACTTTCTGCTTCTATTTGACAATACTCTGCACTATCACTACTTTTAATACCTAATTCAATACTTGTAACATTGAGGTCAAGTAAAGAGAGATTATTAAAAAGTTGTGCTAATGCACCTTTTTGATTTTGTAAGCTAATAATAAGACGATAGTGAGACAATTTACTATCTTTCCACTCAACAAATATCATAGCCTCTCTATCGATTATCTTTTGATAGGCTTTACGGCATAATTTATGGTGAATAATTGCTCTATTACCTTGATAAAAAGCCACTATCTGATCTCCCACTTTAGGGTGACAACAGTAATCAAACTCTACACTATCAAATGGTTTATTTGCATAGAACCTAAAATGTTCTACTTCCTTGATAAATGGTTTTTTGTAGCCTTTTTTCATAAGCTCCCAAAAACGAACCTGTTTTTTACCAAGATAAGTAGCAATTCGATGAATAACTTCTTTGTAATAATCAAGATGTGTAGGAAGTTTGTGCAAGGTATGCGTATAGTTTAGTTCATCAATAATTGATTCTATACTTCCTGCTTTATGGTCTAATAGCGTAGCTAAAATATTATATGCACTCTGTTCATTACTCTCTTTGAGGCGATGACGACAAAGACTTGCTATGCCATCTTTGGCCTTGGATGTTTTGACTGTATCTATCCACGAGCAATGCATCTTAGACTCTTTGTCTTTGATAATATTCACAATATCACCATTTTTGAGTGTAGTTAATAGTGAAGACTTATGTTTATTCACCATCGCACTCACAGCTGATGCACCAACTTCTGAATGAATAGCATAGGCAAAATCTAAAGCTACAGAGTTTTTAGGAAGTGTTAAAAGATCTCCACTAGGTGTATAGACTGTAATATCTTCACTAAACAGATCACATTTTGCTAACTCATAAAACTCTTCTATAGACTCTTTTTGATAATTTAGGCTCTCTAACCACTCTAAATTTACTTTATTACTCCCACCTTTATATTTCCAGTGTGCAGCAATACCATATTCTGCTAATTTATGCATCTCTATGGTTCGTATTTGTGCTTCAACAATACCATCTTCATCAAAGATTGTAGTATGTATTGTCTGATAGCCATTCTCTTTTGGAATAGCTATATAATCTTTAAATCTTGAAATAAGAGGTTTGAATTCTAAATGCAACAAACCTATAACTTGATAGCATTCAATAGGCTTTTTAACAATAATACGAATAGCTAATAGATCTAAGACTTCATCAATACTTACACCTTTACGATGCATTTTTAGATAGATAGAGTAATAATGCTTTACTCGACCAAATATCTCAAAATCTTCTTGATGAAAGCCATTTGTTCTCATAACGCCTGATACTCTTTGGATAAAAGTATTCAGTCTAATCTGAAGGCTTTGATGGTTTGATTTGATATAAGTGTCAATAGTAGTATAATCAGCAGGATAAATATAATAAAAACTCAAATCTTCTAGATGATTTTTAAGCCGTGAGATACCTAAACGGTGGGCAATAGGAGCATAAACAACTAGTGTCTCTTCTGCAATTCTTTTTTGTTTCTCTTTAGGAAGGGCATCAAGTGTAATCATATTATGTAATCGGTCACATAATTTAATCACTAGTACTCTCACATCTTTAATAGATGCTATAAGCATTTTTCTAAAGCTAAATGCTGAATTAATTAATCTTTCATTCGAGATAGAAGAGATCTTTTTTTCATCACGAATCTCAACAATCTTGGTTAAACCCTCAACCATGTGAACAATATCTTTACCAAAAACACTCTCTATATCATCTCTAGTATAGTCTGTATCTTCAATAACATCATGCAAAAGTGCAGCAACAACCATCATCTCATCACCACTAATAGATGCAGTAATTGTTGCCACCAAAATAGGATGTACAATATAGGGTTCACCACTCTTGCGTTTTTGCCCTTTATGTGCAGAAATAGCAAGATTTAGAGCTTTATGTACAATATCTAAATCTGAAGATATATACTTATAAAGAAGGTCTGTTGCCTCTTCTATAGTATGGATGTTTTTTGCTTTGGCTAAAAGAGCATCCATAAGAAGTTAACTCTCTAGACTAACAATAATTTTACCTTCAGCTATCTCTAAAAGTGCAACATCTGCAAACTTAGATTTTCTAGGATCATAGTCAACCAAAGGCTTTGCTCCATTGGCAAGTGCTTCTGCTCTTTTTCCTACAGCACCTGCAAGGAGGTATCTATCAAAATTTACTCTTTCTAATGCTTTAGCTGTTAACTGTTCAACTCTCATATTTTTTCCTTCTTACTTCTTAATATATTATAACTACTCTACAATAGAACAGAGACTTCTATCACCATTAATAATAGCCATTAAATTACCACTTTGAAACATATTACAAACAACTATAGGCATTTGATTATCTTTAGCTTGAGCTATTGATGTATCATCCATTACTTTAATATGATCACTCAATGCCTGATCATAAGTGATAGTATCTAGTTTGACTGCATTATCAAACTTTTTAGGGTCTTTATCATAAATACCATCTACTTTTGTAGCTTTAATCACCATATCTGCATTAATCTCTGATGCTCGTAGTGTTGCAGCACTATCAGTAGTATAGTACGGGTTTCCTGTACCACCAGCAAAAACCACTACTCTTCCTTTTTCTAAGTGTCTTCTAGCTCTTCGTACAATAAAAGATTCACCTATCTCTTGCATATCAATAGCTAATTGAAGCCTAGCATCCATACCAATATGCTCTAATGCTTCTTGGATAGCAACACCATTGATAACAGTAGCCAACATACCCATGTAATCTCCACTAGTACGGCTAATAATTCCATCTTCAGCAGCAGTTACACCACGGATAATATTACCTCCACCCACAACAATAGCTACCTCAATACCGTTAGAAATCAACTCTTTAATCTCATTGGCAATATATTTTAGAATCTGTGTATCAATACCAAAACCATCTTTACCAGCTAATGCTTCGCCAGAAAATTTAACTAAAATTCTTTTTTTCATCTATTAATATACCTCTATGTATTTAAACGCGATTGTATCCAAAAGCGGTTGAGAAGGTGGTTAATCTACCAAATAGCAATCTGACACTTTCGTCGTCCTTCAAACCAACCCTCATGGTAGTTTACATTATTTTTAAATTTAGTATGATTTTTAGTATATGTACCTTTTGCTGTTTTACAACCTTCATTAAGACCTTTTTTATATCCATAGCTATTTTTATCTACCTTTCCATGATATATAGCAGGGTATCTATTGGTTTTTGGTTTTTGTGCACAGCCAGTAACAAATAGGGCCAAAGCTATACAACTACTAGTAATTATCTTTTTGTAAATCAACATAATATAGTTCCTTCTTTCAATCTTATGTGATTATAGCAAAAAATAATTTGATTTGGATATAATCACAATACTTAGCTTCAAAGGGTTATAAATGTTCGTAGATAATGTAGAACTTACAATTCAATCAGGTAAAGGTGGCGCAGGATGTGTCTCTTTTTGGACTGAAAAATTTGTTATCAAAGGTGGTCCTGATGGAGGAGATGGTGGTCGTGGAGGCTCTATCTTTTTCCAAGTAGATAACAATACAGATACTCTTAGTGCCCTGCGTGGTAGAAATACTATTAAGGCTGAAAATGGTCGTCCTGGAGAAGGACGAAAGTGTTATGGACGCAAAGGAAAAGATACAGTTATTACTGTACCTCCAGGTACACAAGTTGTTGATTCACAAACAGGTGAAGTTTTACTTGACCTTATGGAAGAGGGAGAAAAAATACTCTTTTTAGATGGTGGAAAAGGTGGTCTTGGGAACTTGCACTTCAAAAGTTCAACAAACCAAAGACCTACTTATGCACAACCAGGACTCCCTGGAGTAACTCAAAATGTAACTCTAGAGATGAAAATGATAGCTGATGTAGGACTTGTTGGTTTCCCAAATGTTGGAAAATCTACACTTATTTCTATACTATCAAATGCAAAACCACAAGTTGCCAATTATGAATTTACTACACTAACACCTAAACTAGGTGTTGTAATGGTAGGAGATTTTGACTCTTTTATGATGGCTGATATTCCAGGAATTATCGAAGGTGCAAGCGATGGAAGAGGTTTGGGCTTAGAGTTTCTAAAACATATAGAAAGAACTAAGACGCTTCTATTTATGATAGATGCAACAAACTATCGTGAGATGAAATACCAATATGAGACTCTCCAAGAAGAGGTCAAAAGATACTCTGAAGAACTCTCTTTGCGTAACCATGCAATAGTTATTACCAAAATTGATTCCCTAAGCCCAGAAGAAGTCAATAGACTCACTCAAAATTTCTTAGATGATATTGGGATCAAAGCAAATAAAGAACTCAAAAAATATAAAGCTGATATGAACTATCTAAGCTATGGATTCAAAAGAGACTCTTGGGATGAATATAGCAAAGATGAAATAGCATTTATACTCCCTATATCTTCTGTAGCTAATTTTAATACACAAGCACTTCGATATGCACTTTTTGATTTTGCAGAAAACAGAGCTGACAAAAGAGATGAAGATGACAAACAGTAACTCTTCATCTAGACGAATAGTTATCAAGGTAGGCTCTCATATTCTTACCAAACAAGGGAAGAAACCAAATGAGAGAGCTATAGCCAAAAAACGAATGCTAGCACTTATTGCTCTTATTAGTGAATTACAAAAACATGATAATGAAGTAATTTTGGTAAGCTCTGGTGCTGTTGCAGCAGGGTCAAGTAAGCTTCCTATAGATAGAAGAGTAATTGCTAACAAACAGGCGTTAGCATCCATTGGACAACCACTCCTTTTGGGAATGTATCAAGATAAATTTAGTCGTTATAATATTGTCTGTTCTCAAATATTACTAAGTGCAGATGATTTTGATTCACGCAAACGAACAACCCATGCAAAAATAGCTATTAACAAGCTTTTAGAACATGGTATTGTCCCTATTATCAATGAAAATGATGCAACAGCCACAGAAGAGTTAGTTTTTGGCGATAACGATAGACTCTCTGCGCATGTAGCACACTATTTTGATGCTCAAATGCTTGTAATATTATCAGATATAGATGCCTATTACACCAAAGACCCACACCGTCACACAGACGCAAAAGTACGCCCAATAGTCACAACCATAGACCCAGAAGAACTAGATGCAGACCACACCCCAAACAATGAATTTGCCACAGGTGGTATCGTAACTAAGCTAGAATCTGCTGACTTTTTATTACGCCGTAACAAAGAACTATTTCTAGCTAGTGGTTTTGATTTAAGCGATGCATATAGCTTCTTGATAGATGGTGTACATCAAGGTGGAACACTCTTTAGCAGAGGATTGTAATTTATTACAATCCCTAATCAACTACCTATTATCTCCATCATTCTCCCCACTGCTAATCCTCCAAAAGTCCCTAATATATAGCCCATCATTGCCATCAATACTCCTATAGGAATAAGAGCTTTGGAATATGCACCTGCAAG
>JADGDQ010000050.1 GCA_016744805.1 Sulfurovaceae bacterium | reverse complement strand
CTCTCTCCTACACCGTTGGCTTTTTAGGGCCGACTTTAGACAGAACGGCCACTTGGGGATTCCTACTAATTTTTATTAATATATATAATTGTGTCTATTACTAATGATTAATTAAAGGTAATGTAATGAATGTTTTGATTGTAGGTGCAGGTGGTAGAGAGTATTCAATAGGTTTAGCACTCAAAAAAGATGATGCTGTAGAGAAGCTCTATTTTGCTCCAGGTAATGGTGCATCTGATGCACTTGGAGAGAATATTTCGATTAGTGACTTCACTCAATTGGCTGATTTTGTTGAGTCTAATGGAATAGACCTTACCATAGTAGGACCAGAAGGACCACTAGTTGATGGTATTGTAGATATTTTTCAAGCAAGAGGACTTGCTATATTTGGACCAAGCAAAGGTGCATCTCAGCTTGAGGGTTCAAAAATATTTATGAAAAACTTTCTAGCAAGACATAATATTCCTACAGCTGCTTATATAGAAACTGATTCTTTAGAAAAAGCATACTCATTTATTAATACTCTTCAAGCACCAATTGTTGTAAAAGCTGATGGTCTTTGCGGTGGAAAAGGTGTTATTATTGCCCAAAGTCAAGATGAAGCAAAAAAAGCAGCTGGAGAGATGCTCTCTGGTAACTCATTTGGTGATGCAGGAACTTCTATTGTAATAGAAGAGTTTTTAGATGGCTATGAACTCTCTGTTTTTGCCATTTGTGATGGGAAGGATTTTGTGGTACTTCCCGCAGCACAAGATCATAAAAGACTTCTCAATAATGATCAAGGACCAAATACAGGCGGAATGGGTGCGTATGCTCCTACACCTTTAGTTAATGATGAGATATATCATAAGCTTGATGAGAGAGTTATCAAGCCTACTCTTAAGGGGATGGAAGAAGAAGGGATACCATTTACAGGTGTACTTTTTATTGGTGTCATGGTAGTAGATGGTGAACCTATTATATTAGAGTATAATGTTCGCTTTGGTGATCCTGAGTGTGAAGAGTTAATGCCTCTGCTCAAATCTCCAGCAAGTGAGCTTTTTTATAAGGCAGCTATTGGAGATTTAGGGTCTGCTACTATAGAGTTTTATAATAAATATGCCGTAGGTGTGGTAATGGCTAGTAAAGATTATCCATACAAAAGCTCCCAAGCAGCAGAGATTATTATAGATGATATTGTGCATGATAATATAGAAGCTAATGCACATATCTCGTTTGCTGGTGTAAGTCGTGGTGATGATGGAAAATTATTTGCAACAGGTGGGCGTGTATTGGTGTGTGTAGGTATAGGAGATAGTATTACCCAAGCACACGAAAGAGCATATATGCTTTGTGGACAAGTACACTTTATCGGTAAACAGTGTAGAACAGATATTGCCTATCAAGCATTAAAATTAGAGGAATAAAAATGCAAGAGACCAAAGATCAAGCACAAATTGTAACAGCAAGAAGAAGAGTAGGTGCTTTTATTATTGATGATTTAGTTGTGAGTTTTCTTGTTATATCAATCTTTTGGTCACAACTTTCATCTTTATCAGATATTGAAGAAATTAATCAGTTTTTAACAGAGAATTTTTTTATTATTATCTCTATACGAATATTTTATCATACTCTTTTTGTTTGGCAAAATGGAATGACTCTTGGTAAATATTTACTCAAAATGCGTGTAGTTTTACTCTCTTCAGGAGAGACTCCTCCTCTTAGCAGTGCTCTTATGCGTGCAATGCTTAGAGTTGTAAGTGAGACATTTTTTTATTTAGGATTTCTTATGGCTTTCTTTAATCCTCTTGCACAAACTCTTCATGATAAACTATCAGGATGTGTGGTAATCGATGCATAAAATAGTATTTATTTTAATCCCATTATTATGGATTATGGCTTTAGCACAAGGCAAAATAGAGATAATGGCAGAAGACCTCTCTGCAAATGAAACAACTATTACAGCCAAAGGTAATGTAGTTGTCCATTATGATAATTCTATTATTCAATCCTCTTTAGCAACCTATGACAGAGCCAATCATCTCCTTACTCTCAAAGGTAAAAGTGTAGAACTTATGGGCTATCAAGGAAGTAAAATAGAGAGTAATGAAGTAGTGATAGACACACAAAGTAAAGAGACTCACTTCAAAAAAACTTTTTTATCAGACGACCATGATATTTGGGTATTTGCAAATAGTGCAATTAAAAAAGATGATAATCTTACATTTAGTAGTTCTATGATGTCTAGTTGTGATGTAAATAGTTCTGATTGGACACTCTATTCTGGTAGTTCTCATTATGATGGGAAAAATCATTATATGACAATGCGTGATGTAAAAATGAAGCTTTGGGATATGCCTGTAATGTATACGCCTTATTTGGCATTCTCTACACATTCCAAGAGAAGTTCTGGATTTTTATTTCCTGCTTTTGGTTATAGTGATACAGAAGGATTTATATACGAACAGCCTTTTTATTTAGCACTTTCTCCAAGTTGGGATATAGAGATAAATCCACAAATTCGTACTAATAGAGGAGAAGGTATCTACGGAACACTTCGTTTTGCTGATTCTCCTTACTCTCATGGTGGTATCCGCTTAGGGTACTTTAGAGATCAAGATAATTATGTTGCAGATTATGAGTTAGAGAATAAAACGCATTATGGCTTTGAGATGCTTTATAGCTCTTCTAATGTGCTAGAAAGAGTACTCAACAAAAAAGTATCTGTATCAGATGCTGTTTATATAGATATTGCATTACTTAATGATATTGATTATATATATTTACAAAAAAAGCCTATGAACCATTTTGGTGTAGCTTCATTTATGGAATCTAAAGCTAACTACTTTGTAAATAATAGTGACTACTTTGCAGGTGTGTATGCAAAATACTTTATTGATACAACTCTTAATGAGAATAATGAAACCATGCAGATACTTCCTACTATACAATTACACAAGTATCTAACATCAGCATTTAGTAATCATCTTACATATAGTACAGATTTAACTATAAACAACTATACAAGAGAAGAGGGTACAACAGTTAGATTAGCAGAGTTCTATGCACCAATAGAGTATACTACAACATTTTTAGAGGGTTTCTTGTCTCTTTCATTAAAAGAGGATTTATATTATAAAAAAGCTCTCTATGGAAATGAAGTATATGAAAATGATGAGTATGAGTATTATAATGCTATTCATAGAGCCAAAGTTTTTACTGACCTAACAAAAAAATATAGTGACTTTGTACATGTACTTCAGCCATCACTAACTTATAGTATTCCTAGTAATCAGGAGAGTAAGATTGAAGATTTTGAAGCACTTGATGAAGAGCAACAAAAGCTCTACTCTCCAGGATTTGAAGAAGAAGATATAAGCTTTCGTTTAAGCCAGTATTTTTATGATGATGGGGGTAACCTTAAGTTCTATCAACGGCTTTCACAATCATATTTACCAGATCAAGAAGAGTATAACTGGGGTGATATATCTAATGAGATGCAGTATAATATAGCCAATTGGAAGCTCTATAATCTTATGATTTATTCTCATCAGTTTAGTAAAATAAAAGAGATGTCTAGTCGTATTAACTGGGGAGGCAAGGGTTATGGTATTGGTCTGTCTCACTCTTATGAGCGAGTCTACTCTTGGGGAGAAAATGAAGAGCTTAGAACCTATGAGAAGACAAATGATTTAAAATTAGACCTAGGCTATCAAATTACAAATACACTTACATTTAATATGGGCTTTACTTATGATCTTGATAATGATGATACTGAAGATGAATTACAATCACAATATCGTATAGGGTTTAAGTATGATAAAGGGTGCTGGAACCTTGCACTAGGAATGAAGCAAGAGATTCGACCTATGCAAACAGAAGACGGTTCTAAGTCTATTGAAGAGACTCTTTTTGCATTCCAACTTAATTTTGTACCATTTGGTGGTGTTAAGATGTCATCAGAAGATGATAGAAGATACTAAATGAAGTCACCCAAAAAATCAACAGCTCTTTTTAAAAACCAAGAAGAGGCTGCCAAAGAGTTGCTATCACTTATTCCTAGTGAATATTTTGATTCTCAAGATAGTATAGTGATTGCCGTAAGTGAAGCAGGAGTCTGTTTTGCTTCTCATCTTTCTAAAGCACATAATATTCCTATGAATATTCTTTTAAGTGAACCAATATTCGCACCCAATAATCCTGAATTAGTTATTGCTATTGTAAGTGAGACTGAAGAGATGGTTATGCATGAACTACTTATAGATTCTTTTGGTATTGATAAAGATTATATCTATAGTGAAGCACATCGTCAATATGAAGAGTCTGTACTCTCTTATGTGTATAAGTATCGTAAGGGTATACCATTGGGAGATTTACAAGGTAAAAATGTTATTTTAGTTGATGAGTGTATAGAGACAGGATTAACTATGACTGTAGCCTTGAAATCTATGATTGAAATGGGTGTAAAGAGTGTTTATATTGCAGTACCTGTATTAGATAAATCAATCTATCAAAGCTTATTAACTATTTGTGATGGTGTTTTTTCTCCTCATCAGATAGATGATTATATTTCTATAGAGTACTATTACGAAAATAGAGAAATACTAAATTTTGATAAACTAGATAAGATAATAAAAAATAGTGGAGTACTAAAAGGCTCCAAACAGACAAAGGAATAGAATTTTTATGGAACAAATCATTAAGTTAGAGACAAATAAGATCCAAGAGCAGTATAGCTTTAATAAAGTAGCAAAACAAGCAAGTGGTGCTGTAATGTATAGTGTAGGAAAAGCAGTATTAATTGCAGCTGTTGCTATTGATGAGAAAGCAGTAGATGATGACTTTTTGCCTTTGACTGTACAGTATATGGAAAAATCTTATGCAGGGGCTAAAATTCCTGGAGGATTTATCAAAAGAGAGACAAAACCAGGAGATTTTGAAACACTTACTTCTCGTATTGTTGATCGTTCTATTAGACCACTTTTTCCTAAAGGATTTCATTATCCTGTTGTTATGACTATAATGGTTGTAAGTAGTGATAGCCAAGTAGATATGCAAGTAGCAGCACTCCATGCAGCAAATGCAGCTCTTTTTGTATCAGATATTCCAGTAAGTCAAAATGTATCAGCTGTTCGTGTTGCCAAGGTAGATGGAGAAATTACACTTAACCCTAGTTTAGATTTGTTGAGCAGAAGTACTCTTGATCTCTTTGTTGTAGGAAGTGGTGAGGATCTATTGATGATAGAGATGCGGAGTATGGCTTCTAATAAGGTGGATGATGTAGAGATAATAGGTATGAGTCCTATGATGGGTGAGACTCCTATTATTTTGGAACATCAAGAATCTAATGCTCTAAATAATGAAGAACTAATAGAGGTTATTGGCATAGCTCTTAATGGTATAAAAGAGGCAACAGATAGTTTTAGCAAAGAGTTTACTCCACTAGCTAGAGAACCTCTTGTTCTTGATCTTAAAGAAGAAAAAGGTGATAGTGAGCTTTATGATTTTATTGCTACTAATTTTGCTACACAGGTAAAAGAAGCAGTAAATGAAATGGCAAAAAGTGAGCGAAGTACAGCCCTAAGAAGAGTAAGAAAAAGTATTCTAAGAGCCTTAGAAGATGCAGGGAAAACTGTAGATGAAGAACTTACAAAAAAAGTATTAGAGAATTATAAAAAGAGTGTTGTAAGAGCCATGATACTTGAAGATGGTATTCGTGCAGATGGAAGAGGGCTTGATGAAGTGCGTCCTATTAGTATAGAGACAAGTCTTTTGCCAAGTGTGCATGGCTCATGTCTCTTTACAAGAGGAGAGACACAAGCATTGGTTACAGTAACATTAGGTGATAACAAGGATTCACAAGCGTATGAGCTTATTACAAATAAACAAAGCCTTTATGAAAACTTTATGGTTCATTATAATTTTCCTGGCTTTAGTGTAGGTGAAGCTAAATTTAATGGTGCTCCAGGACGAAGAGAACTAGGGCATGGAAATCTAGCAAAAAGAGCTTTAGAACCAGTGATTGATTTGAATTTAGATGGATCTATTCGTTTGGTTTCTGAAGTATTAGAGAGTAATGGTTCTTCATCAATGGCTACTGTTTGTGGAGGTGCTTTGGCACTACGCTCAGCAGATATAGATCTTGTAGATCTTGTTGCAGGTGTAGCTATGGGATTAGTAACAGATGGAAGTAATCATGCTATCTTAACAGATATTATGGGGCTAGAAGACCATGATGGTGATATGGACTTCAAAGTCACAGGAACACGAAATGGTATCACAGCACTTCAAATGGATATTAAGCTAGGTGGAGTAGAACTAAGTTTACTCCAAGAGGCTCTAGATAAAGCAAGCAATGCTAAAAATCATATTTTAGATTTAATGCAAGAGGCAGAATCAAATACGCAACCTAGTGAAGCTTTACCTAGTACAGAACTTTTCACTATTCACCCTAGTAAGATTGTAGATATTATAGGAAAAGCAGGATCAACAATTAGAGAGATTATAGATATGTTTGATGTAAGCATAGACCTAGATCGTGATAAAGGTGGAGTAAAAGTAGTTGGTGGAGATAAATCCAAAGTCCAAGCAGCCAAAGTACATATTCAAGGCATAGCTAATGCACCAGTAAAAAAACAGACTATTTATGAATTAGGAAAAATATATAATGGAAAAGTCAAAAAGATTGTTGAGTTTGGTATCTTTGTAGAGATGCCAGATGGCTTTGATGCACTCCTACATATCTCCAAAGTATCCAAAGAGAGAATAGATAAACTCTCTGATAAATATAGTGAGGGTGACGCTATAGATGTTATTGTTATGGAACAAAAAGGCAAAAAAGTCGGGTTAGCGACACCTGATTTTTTAAGTTAAGTGATAAACTAAAGGAGTAGGGTCACAACCTACTCGTATATTTATATTCTCTTGGCTTTTAGTCTCACTCCAATTTTAGAGAGCTTTTCCAAAAATATTCACCACAAAATTAATTATAGGTTGAAACTCTTTTTTATTTAAATCCCATAATCCTGTGTCTCTATAGAGCTACCCTCTACAATTAAATATTTTTCCATTATCTAAAATCTTCTCCCATTTCCATACCCAAAGAAAAGTTTTTATAATCCATTACAATAGGGACAATTTTATTGCTCTCATCTTTATAAAGCTCAATAGAAGTAATTTTATTAAATTCACTGTCTACACTAGCCTTATATAAAGCCTCCATAGATTCTTTATTATGCGTAGTTACAAAAAGTTGTACCTTTTCTTTTTCTACTATCTCTATAATTGCTTTCCAAATATTATAAAGCCTAGAATAATGTAAGCCATTTTCTATCTCATCAATAAAGACCATACCATTGTTATGTGTTAAAATCACAGCTAAAATTTGAATAAATCTATTTGTACCCTCTCCTAATTCAGAAGATAATAGAGAATATTCAGGGTTTTCTAAATTGATACGAAGAAACATTTCTTCCCTAATGAGTTGTGGTTCTATCCAAACGATATTTTTATCCAAAATTTGTAAATACTTTAAAAATTTATGTTGAAGTCCTTTGGTCTGAATTTGTGAATAGATATTTACTAGTTCAGTATTTGTAGGCTTTGAAGAATTTATATATGTTGTACTGAAAGAATAATTATACTTATTTAGCTTTATATTATCTGTAGGAATTAAATCTATGTCATCGTTGAGCTTTATGCTTAAAAAGTTAAAATAATCTTGATTAAAGTTTTTAAGGTTTATCTTTTCTTCTAGGTTTAAAGAATTAATATGCTTATATTTGGAAAATAAAGTATCTTTATCATCTATTTTTACATCATAATGATATGAATATAAACTATATTGAAAGGTTTTAGCTGTGACACCTCTATTTTTCATAATATGAGCTAAATATCTAACTATAGGGGCTACTCTCCAATTCAATATATGAACAATATTGGTTAAATAAAATGCCTCCAATAAAGCTGTCTTCCCCACATTATTTTTCCCCGAAATCACATTAATACTACTTAACCCATCTAGTATAAAATCATCAAAACATTTATATTTTATAATTTCTAGTTTATTAATCATAGTATGACCTTTATACCTTATATATAACTTTGCTAAAATACTATCCAAAGAGTACTTAGAGGCGACAATCAGAACGCTCCTTGATTTAGTGTAAAGTACTACTTGACACTTTCAGATTAATAGGCTATACTTCTTCTACGAAACCTTATGAGGAGAAGAGTATGTCTATTAAGATGAAAGAGCTTATGGCTCGTACAGATACAGCTAAATCTACGATTTTGTATTATGTCAAAGAGGGGTTGCTTCCTGAACCTGAAAAACCCAAGCCAAATTTGCACCTGTATGATGAGCAGTGTGTGGAGATTATTAAATTTATTAAGTATCTACAAAAAAACTTTAGCTCCTCTATTGCCGAACTTAAAACTATTATTCAAGATAGTACTTTTGACTTTGAGAGTGGATTTGAGAGAGTTATGGAGACACTTGATATTTTGATGGGGTCTGTGCATAAGAGTAGTCATAGCGTAGAGTCTATATGTGATAGATATAAGATTACACCCCAAAAACTCCAAGGGTATGTGGATGATGGATTGCTCTTTATGCGAGAGGGAGTCTATACTACCAAAGAGTTAGAGATAGTAGAGATACTTTTGAACCTTGAACGCATAAATATGAATCCAAAAATAATCAAAACTTATGTAGCTCAGGCTCGTGAATTAGCTCGGTTAGAGGTAGAGATTACCCATGAGTTTTTAGCTTCACAGAGTGATAAAAATAGTGCTGTGAAGGCTCTTTTTGATACGACACTTATTCTTAAGCCCTATCTTTATAATATGCATACCCTCAATGCCTACCAATCTCAAAAGGAGAACCGATGAAAACACTACTAACTATGAGAGGATTTATCCCCTATCTTCTAATTTTACTTCTGAATGCTACGGTGGATATAGCCCACAAAATAACTATTCAGAATGTTTTGCTCAAAAGTTATGAGGGAGATACGCTTATTATCCTCTCTGCTCTTATCAATGCTATGATACTGCTTCCCTTTATTTTGCTCTTTTCACCCTCGGGGTATCTCTCTGATAGGTTTGCAAAGAGTCAGGTTATCCGTTACGCAGCACTAAGTAGTATCGCTTTGGCAGTATTGATTACGCTTAGTTATATACAGGGGTGGTTTATGGTCTCGTTTGGGCTTACTTTTGTTTTGGCTATACAGAGTGCCATCTACTCTCCTGCTAAGTATGGACTTATCAAAGAGCTTGTAGGGACAGACTATCTAGGTAGAGCCAATGGGTTAGTTCAAGCGATTACTATTGTGGCTATACTGCTAAGTTCTATACTCTTTTCTGTTATCTTTGAGAGCTACTATGGTGGGGCTTTTACTCCTAATGAGATACTCCCCAACCTCTTGCCTATTGGATTGATTCTTATTGTGCTTACAAGCCTAGAGAGTTATTTGGCATTTAAACTTCCAATATTTGAACCAGAAGTATCCCAAGCAAAATTTGAGGCAAAAAAGTATTTTAATTTGGGCTATTTACAAAATAATATCCGCATACTCAAAGCAGATAGAAATATCTGGTTAAGTGTCTTTGGATTGGGTATCTTTTGGGGTGTGGGGCAGGTGTTGATAGCGGGATTCCCTGCTCACTACAAGATGATGACAGGAGACCAAAATGCTATAGTGATACAGGCTATTTTGGCTGTAAGTGCTATTGGTATTATGCTAGGCTCTTTGGTAGCAGGACGCGCATCCAAACAGCATATTGAGTTGGGTATTGTACCGCTTGGAGCTGTGGGTATCTTTGGCTCATTAGTTGCGTTTGCCTTCTCTACTAATATCTTTATGATGGGTCTATCGAGTATACTTTTTGGTTTTTTTGGAGGGTTGTTTATTGTGCCGTTGAATGCCTCTATTCAGTTTTTTGCCAAAGAGTCGCAGATGGGGACTATCTTAGCAGGAAATAATTTTATTCAAAATATTATTATGACGCTCTTTTTGCTTACTTCTATAGTTTTTGTCAAGATAGGCTTTAGCAGTACGGCACTCTTTTTGTTTGCCTCTGTGGTCACTTTGGTAGGCTCACTCTATGCAATGCGTGAACTCCCAAATCTCTTTGCTAGAATACTTCTTTTGCCTCTTTTGCATACTCGCTACAAACTCCATGTCCAAGGACTCCATAATCTTCCACAACAAGGGGGCGTACTGCTTTTGGGAAATCATATTAGTTGGATAGATTGGCTAGTGATTCAAGTGGCATCTCCTAGGGCGATTAAGTTTGTGATGGAAAAGAGTATCTACAACCGCTGGTATCTGCGATGGTTTCTACAGTACTTTAATATTATCCCTATATCAGGGACAGCAAGTCGTGGCTCTATTGCTAGAATCCGAGAGCGACTCGATAATGGAGAGGTAGTTGCACTCTTTCCAGAGGGGCGTATTAGCTACAATGGGCAACTAGGGGAGTTTAAACGAGGATTTGAGATGGCTATGAGAGAGAGTAATTATCCTATTATCCCTTTCTATCTTCATGGGCTGTGGGGGTCTACATTTTCTCGTGCAGATGAACACTACAAAATAGTGAGCAAAGAGGGTTCAAAAAGAGATATTATTATAGCCCTAGGAGAGCCTCTTGCTTCTGATAGTACTATAGAAGTGGTCAAACAGGCTGTAGCTAAACTCTCTTTTGAGACTTGGGAACACTATATAGCTCAAAAAAAACCACTGCAATATGGATGGCTCAAACGCTCCAAAGCCCAGCTCTCTAAACGCTCTGTAGTAGACGCTATGGGGAGTGACCTGACCAATGCCAAAGTAATAACTGCGGTACTTCTTTTTGTAAAGTCACTCAAAGTAAAGCTTGAAGATAAACAAAATATTGGTGTTTTATTGCCCTCTTCTTCTATAGGGTCTATTATTAATATGGCTCTGCTTGTACTTGGAAAACGCCCTGTTAATCTTAACTATACTCTGAGTTCTGAAGCTATGGCAAGTGCTATGGAGAGAGCAGATATTACCACTGTGATTAGCTCTGATAAGTTTATAGATAAGCTCTCGCTCAAAGGGTTTGATTTTGCAGAGGTGATAGGCGAAAAACTTCTAAGTGCAGAGAGTATTGCTGCAGAGTTTAGTAAACCTGACAAGCTTATAGCACTCACACAAGCGTACTGTATGCCTACTTGGCTTATAGAGAAGTGTTATTTTGAAGAGGTGTCGCTTGATGATACTGCTACAATACTTTTTAGTAGTGGAAGTGAGGGAACACCAAAGGGGATAGAACTTACACACAAAAACCTTATAACCAATATCAAACAAGTTGCTATGCTTCTTAATTTCCAAGACAAAGATGTTATACTCAACTCTCTACCTATCTTCCACTCCTTTGGTCTTACTGTAACTACACTTTTGCCTTTGAGCGAAGGGATTACTATGGTCTCTGCTCCTGACCCAACAGATGCAGCATCTATAGGAAAACTAGCAGCAAGATACAGAGCCACTATTATGTTTGGAACCTCTACATTCTTCCGTCTTTATGAGAGAAATCGCAAACTCCACCCTCTTGCATTTGAGAGTATCCGAATGATAGTAGCAGGAGCAGAAAAATTAAAACCAGAGATAAAACTCTCATTCAAAAAGAAGTTTGGTTTAGATATTTTTGAGGGATATGGTACCACAGAGACCTCACCTGTAGTAGCAGTAAATATGCCTGATAGATTAGACCTAGAGAGTATGCGTCCTATTATTGGAAACAAGCTAGGAAGTGTAGGTCAAGGAATCCCAGGGACTATTGTTAAGGTAGTAGACCCAGTGAGTTTTAAGGCTCTACCTATAGGTGTAGATGGTCATATTATAGTAGGTGGTCCACAAGTGATGAAAGGCTACCTCAACGATGAAGCCAAAACCAAAGAGGTGATTGTAGAGCTTGAAGGTATCCGTTATTACCTCACAGGCGACAAAGGACACTTAGATGAAGATGGTTTTATCTTTATTACAGACCGCTATAGTAGATTTGCCAAGATAGGTGGAGAGATGATAAGCCTAGGAAGTGTAGAAGAGCAACTCACTGATCTCTTAGGAGAAGAGGTAGAACTAAGTGCCGTAGCCCTAAACGATGACAAAAAAGGCGAACAGATAGTACTCCTCTACCGCAGTGAACTCTCACAAAGTGACATTACAACAAAAATAAAACAGAGTGATATACTCCCTCTTATGAAACCTAGCAAAATTTTTGAAGTAGCAGAGATTCCCAAACTAGGCACAGGAAAAGCAGACTTTAAAGGAGCTAAAAGAGTAGCTCAAAGTTTGATGGAGGGGTAAAAAGGGCATAAAGATAGGCGGTGTTTGCTGTAGGGGTATCCCTTGTGGGTACCCTAAAGATTATTTCAGGATTTCAGATTTCAGAGATTTCAGGGGTCTGATGATGCGTAATGCGTAGCGAAGTATGAGCTATGCATTATGCATCGTCTGACCTCCAAACAAGGGCAACCACAAGGGATTGCCCCTACATTAAATAAATACACTCTTGATTCAAGAGGAGAACAACCTTATCTCGTTTCACAAAGCCAAAAGAAGCTACAATAAAAAATGTCACAAAACTATTAAACCAATATAAATACTTGTAGGGTGGGAGCATCCCACCAAAGAATGAGTAAGTACTATCTACATTATAACCAAGTTGGAGCTCTTAGAGCTGTATCTAATAGTAATCATAATATTGTTAAAGAGATAGTTTATGATACTTATGGGAATATACTCTCTGATTCTAATCCAAGCTTTAAAGTTCCGTTTGGGTTTGCTGGTGGGGATTCTAATCTTTATGGGTATGTTTTGGGGGATCCTGTAAATTGGATTGATCCTATGGGATTAGCAAATTCAGGGATGCCGAAAATTGTTCCAGGTACAACAACAAAAGTTAGAATAGATAATCCACATGTCCCTGGGCAATAGAAACATGCGTTGTTAACCAAGATGGTACAGGAAGTCATGGTAGTGAACCAGATATAAAAAATAAAAAACTTAAAGAATATCTTAAAAAGAAAGGGTTTAAAATAAAATCTCCATTAATAAATTTAACACCTTTTGATAGCTATGAAGAATTCAACCAATGGCGAGAATGTGGAGAGTTCGGATGTTCTGCATAAAGAAAAAGGGAATTTAATAACATGAAAATATATACTTATATTGATAATGATCTAATGAAAACTGATGAAGTGACTTTATTAATTAAAAATAAAAAAGAGTTGTTACACTTACGAGAATTTATTGATCTATGTATACTGTTGATTGAAAATAATAAGTTTGAGCATGAACATTTAAGTGATTTTTTACACGCTAAGAAATATAAATTAAGTTCCAGTGAATTTATTATTGCTAAGGCTCCAAAGCAGGTAAAAAAAAGGTAGGGTGGGGTGGGGTGCTAGAGAATCTAAGTACCGTGTATTGAATCTCTACTTTTGATAACCCAACACCAACCCAAAAGCAAAAACAAGCTAAAAAATGGAAAAGGAGGTGAAACATGGAATTAAATATTATTAAGTGTCAAACTGGTTTTGATTATGATATTTTTGGTCTTAGTCAAAATATGATTATTCAAACAATTTTCAATTTAAATATTTTAATAAATAGCCAAAATAGACAAAATATTTATATTGGGTTTTCCTCTATTGATAATTTAAATATTACAAAAGGGTCTTTTAATAAATCATTTGAACCCTTGAATATTAAACTAGAATGTGAAGATAATCTATTAATATTAAATTATAATAGAAAGAATTTAAAATATTTTTTTTCTATTATACCTGAAGAAGAGTTGTATATAATACAACATATTTATCTCTTTAATAATCAAAAAACAATTTTTGAATGGATAGATATATTTTGTGATAGTCAAGCTTCTATTTCAAACAATATAAATCTAAAAAATATAAAAGACTTCACCACATCATTACATTGTACATATAAACTTTACAAAGATAAATAGCTAACAAGCTAAGTACCGTGTATTGAATATCCACTTTTGATAACCCAACACCAACCCAAAAGTAAAAACAAGCTACAATAAAATATGTCACACAACCCAAGAACCATAAACTACCAAACCAATGTAAACACAAGTAACAAAATAACTCAAACCAATAACTACAATATTTCAGGGGTCTGATGATGCGTAATGTGTAGCGAAGTATGAGCTATGCATTATGCATCGTCTGACCTCCAATGGTGTTAAGTTAAGCCAAAATAGTTAACTATCGGAACTGTGGCTTTAGCCTCAGTCATTAGGTGGAGCTAAAGCACCACTTCCATTCAAGGGGACCATTCAAGGGGACTGGTGATGCATTATGCGTTTAATGTATAATGAGAGGAGAACAACCTTATCTCGTTCCACAAAGCCAAAAGAAGCTACAATAAAAAATGTCGCATAATCCAAGAGTTATATCAAATCATATCCTAGACGATCAACTAGAGGTCTATGGAGATAACACCTATCAATACAATGATGATGGCTACCTCCAAACAAAAACTACTCCTGAGGGTACTACAACATATAGTTATGGAGCAATGGGTGAACTACTAGAGGTAATAACTCCAACACAAACTATCTCATATCTCCATAATGCCTCTAATCAAAGAGTAGCTAAACTAGTAGATGGAACAATCACAGAGAAATATCTATGGGCTAATCTCACTACACTCCTAGCAATCTATGATAAAGATAGTAACCTATTACAGAGATTTGAGTATGCAGACCAAAGAATGCCTATAGCTATGGTAAGTAGTGGAACTAAGTATTATCTACATTATGACCAAATAGGAACTCTTAGAGCTGTAACTGATAGTATTCATACTATTGTTAAAGAGATAGCTTATGATACTTATGGGAATATTTTATCAGATTCCAACTCTAACCTCAAAGTTCCTTTTGGGTTTGCTGGTGGGTTGTATGATAGTGATATACAGCTGACTCGGTTTGGGTATAGGGATTATGATTCGTTTACTGGTAAGTGGTTGGCTAAGGATCCTATTGGGTTTGGTGGTGGGGATTCTAATCTTTATGGGTATGTTTTGGGGGATCCTGTTAATTTTGTGGATGAAGATGGTTTATCAAAAACAAAAGGTATTACAAAAGGAGATGATCCATACTTAAAAAAATTAAAAGATGCTAATGGAAACAGAACACAAGTTAATGCGATAGAAAAAGAGATACAATCTTTAAAAAATTCAGGTAAAATAAATTCTGAACGCTGGAAAAAGTTAAAAGCTTGGGTCAAATTAGCAAAAGATGGTAGATTATATACTACTTTAGATTTAATAGGCGATTTACTAGAATTAGAGATTCGTGAAATGACTAATTGTGACTGGGATACACCTTTAGAGGAATGTATTAAAATAATTTCTTGCCCTACTGGTGGCACAGTATGAGAAAATTTGCTATATATTTGTTGTTTCAGTTTAAGACTATAGAAAATAATACTATAAATAAAAGACGTGTATGTGAAGAAAGAATATATCATATTGAGTCTGAAACTCCAGATATAGCTTATGAAAAAGCAAAAGAACTTGGATTGCAAGAAGAATTTTCTTATATTGAAGATAAAGTCAAAATTAATTTTGACTTTATTGGCATTATTGATCTAGTTGAATTGTCTATCTTAGAGGATGATAATTTAGTATGGAGTCGTTTTGTAGAAAAAGTTAATCCAATGGAACGAAAAGAAAAAATAATTCCTCTAAAAGAAAACTTAACAATTTTTAAAAAAGCTAAAAGAAAAATTAAACTACACTAAGGGTAATGGGGTGATGCCAATACTTACTCGTTCCAATCGTCCTCAATTGGAGTGTATATGAGAGCTACAACATCAAAGCCCCCCTACGCTAAAATAAAAACCAAAAAGGAGTAGCAAAAAATGAAACCCCTTATAATACTCCTCTTAACTCTAACCCAACTTCTATCAAACCAAATAACTTGTAACTATGAAGAGTATAGTGATGACTCCATATACACCATAACCACCCCACAAGGCACAACAAGCTACAACTACCTCTACAACAAACAACTCCAATCAATCACAAAAGATAGCGAAAGCTTTAATTTTAGTTATGATGGAACCCTGCTCACACAAATAACCCAACAAGGTATACTCAACCATACAAGCACCTACAGCTATAACAACAATTTCCAACCTCTAAGCTTTACTTACACAAGCCAAACTTATAACTATAGTTATGACAAAGATGGACTACTTACACAAAGTGGAGATTTTACCATCACAAGAGATAGCAATAATGGGTATACAACACAAGTTACAGATAGTACCCTAACACAAGATAGAAGTTATAACAGTTACGGAGAGATTACAGAGCTTAGTGATAATACCTTTAGCTATCAATTAACCTCTAGAGATAAAAATGGAGCTATCACCCAAAAGGTAGAGACACTCAACGGTACTACAGAGACATTTAACTACACCTACGATGACCTAGGCAGACTCACAAAAGCCTGTAGGGTGGGAGCATCCCACCAAGGATGTGAAGAGTATAGTTACATTTAAGGGGACTGGTGATGCATTATGCGTTTACTATATAATGGCATGGCTAGAGGAGAACACCTTAGCTCGTTCTACAAAGCCAAAAGAAGCTACAATAAAAAATGTCACATAATCCAAGAGTTATAAATTATAATTTTATCAAATATCTAGGAACTCTTTGAAATTATTTTTATAGCTTTATATATATTTATTATATCGATATAGAAAAAAAGTTTATAAAGGTATCATAAAAGGGGTATGTTTGGCATTGTATCTATCTTATAAAAGTGATGGAGAGTAAAGTGAAAATAGTTTACTACCCTTCAAAAAATTGTTATAAGAGAGGAGTTAATTTAATACAAAATCAACAAAGTTTTATTATTGAAATAAATACTTCTTTCTATAAAAAAATATTTGCTTTATCTTTACCATATATAATAGGAGAAAAATCTAATACACCCTTTTGGATAATTATTTTAGAATTTATTTATTTTTTGAAATTAGATACTCTAGTTGGTAATGCTTATATATCAAAAGAATATAATATAAGTTATCAACCTAATAGGATATTATTTGAATATATACAGGTAAAGGGAACGAGTGAAAATAATTGAACATTCAACAATTTCATACTTATCTGGATATCTTTTTGGTTCAACTGAAATGGATGGTTCTATTCGTGAAAATTTTTCTCGTGTTGATTTTTTTGAATCAGACTCTAGTGATATATTGGAAGATATAAAAATTTTACTTGATTTGCCTAATAAATTTAGTTTCTTGGAAAAGGGATATACAACTCGTTATTTGGTTATTGAAAATTATATAGCTAGTATGCTATACACAAATCCATTTGGATTTTCAAATTTACCCAAAGAATTAATAAATGAGCGTAAAAAATATAGTGCTTTCCATATAATTGATCTTTTAGATATTGAAATATTATATGAGGTTAAAGAGAAAAAAGAGCTATATATGTATCGTTTGTTAGATGAAAAAACTAAAGAAAAGTATGTTTTATTTGATATAAGATATTTAAATAAGCATATTACATTTTTATTTACTAATAATAAATTTAAAGGATTTGTAACTACTCACCCCCCTCTACCACCCAAACCTTAACCTAAAAATCCCTAAAAAATACTAATCCCAGCAATCACATCCCTCAAAGCTTCAAACTC
>JADGDQ010000049.1 GCA_016744805.1 Sulfurovaceae bacterium | reverse complement strand
TGAAAATAATAAATAATACCTTTTTGGGCGTAGTTGGAATGGCTCTTGTATTCAGTGCTTGTGCTCAGAAAGAAGAAGAGATAGTATATGGAAAAACAACAACACATAAAGGACCAAAGTTTTTTGATAATTCAGGTACGCTTCGTTGTTCTTCTAAATCATCTCAATTAGATGATGTCTGTGATTATCGTTCTGTACAGACACAAAGTCATACAACTATATGGATAGAAGATGTTGCATCTCCTGATTTAATTAGATACCGGGTGTTTAGATTTGAGCGTGAAAGCAAAAAGTTTACAGCCAGAACAAGAGAACCTGTGACATCAACACCACGAGGGATTCGATATATGGTACATGTAGGAGAAGATTATTATCTTATCTCTCATCGTTCCCTAACAGAAGGGTACAGCTATAAAAAAAATTAGCTCCCTAAAACCTTCTGCTCCCAGAGTTCAAATGCTGGGTCAAAATAGACTATTCTTTGTTTTTTGAATTCTACTGTTGAGTAGAGTTTTCCATACTCTTCTAGTCCACTCTCTTTTGCCATTTCATCAATAAGCGTATCACACTCTTCTTTGGTTTTAGCATGAACCATTGCAAAGAGATTATATGGCCAGTTAGGATAGCTAGGGCGTAGGTAACAGTGGCTTACAGCAGAGAAACTAGCCATATCTTTACCTATTTGCTCAGCACTCTCTTCTGGTACTGCCCATACGCTCATAGCATTCGCTCCAAAACCTGCTTTACGGTGATTGAGTATTGTTGCAAATCGTCTCATAACACCACTTTTTTTGAGTTCTTGGGCTATGGCAAAAAACTCTTCATATCCCATGTGTAACCTTTGGATACTCTCTTTAAACGGCTCATCTACAATAGCAATATCTTTTTGTAGCTCTTTGATAACGCTTATATGCTTAGGTGTGAGTTCTATTGCTTCAAAAGATGCTTTTTTAACTTTCTCTTTTTTGGCTTTTGTTCCTGTGGTATCAAGCTTAACTGATATTTTAAACATTTTTAGTGTAGGGAGTATAATAAACTCTTCTGCCTCTGTTTGTTTGGATAATACTGATATAGTCTCTTCTAATCCTAGCCTAGAATCAGGGGCTACAGCCATAGTAAACCAAATATTATAGTCATGGTCTCTAAGGTAGTTGTGGCTTACTCCAGGGTGTGCATTGATAAGCTCTGAGGCTTTTTCAATTTTATCTTCATCTACTTTGAACGCAACAAGAGATGACTTATATCCCAATCGTTTTGTATCAAAAATTGCTGAGGTTTGACGGATAATTTTATCTGCTTTAAGTTGGGAAACAATAGAGATAATTTTTTCAGAAGTAGTAGTAAGCTCTTTGGCTAATGCATCAAAGGGTCTTTGAGTCAAGGGAAAAGCATTTTGCATTTGGTAGAGTAGTTCATCTTGCATTAGGGATAGCTCCATTATTATAAATTATTAGTAATTATAATATTCTAGTAGTATAGTGTTGTTGATATATATCAACGCCAATAAATAAAACTTTTGATACATTACAATATGTGACAAGTAAAAGGAGCTATTTTGGCATTTTTTCCTATGTATATGGCTATGGATAGGCTAAAAGTATTGGTTGTTGGTGGGGGTGTTGTTGCTTCAGAGAAATTACAAAAACTACTAGAGTTTACAAATAATATTACCGTTATCTCCACAGTTATTTCTAAGCAGACAGAAAATATTATTCAAGAGCATGTCTTAGAGTATAAAAAACGACCATATATACGCGGTGATATAGATGGCTATGACATAGTTATAGTTGCTACAGATACTATAGAGTTACACAAAGCTATTTATGAAGAGAGTAGATCTAGTAGAATATTAGTTAATAGTGTAGATAATACAGCCTATTGTGATTTTATTTTTGCTTCTTATATTAAGCAAGGTGACTTGAGTATTGCTTTTTCTACCTCAGGAGCTTCACCAGCATTTTCTAAGCAACTCCGTCAATATTTTCAAAGAGCCATTCCTGATGATGCTGGTGAATTTCTTGCAAAAATGAAAAACCTTAGAAGTAAACTCCCCAAAGGAAAAGCAAGAATGAAAAAGTTTGAGGCTATGGTTGCAGAATATATGAAGCAAAACTTTAAATAATTGATACAAATCAACCTTTCTTAAAGTTTAGTTGACTACAATGAAAAAAATAATTATAGGAGTTACTAATGAATATCATAATAAAACCAGATAGTGCGGAGCAATTTTTGCCAGAGGGTGCAACAGTACCATTTTTTAAATATACTATAGGTGAAGGTCAAATAGTAGAGTTTGACACCTCTAAGTGTGGTCCTCCAGAGCCTATGGTTAATGCTATGTTAGGACTCTCTATGGTTGATGCTAATACAAAACTATTAATGATTAATCATAAAAAACCTGGTGGACTTTTGAATAAAATAGGTGAAAATTACGATTATGAGGCTATAGATACTCCTGATGGTGGTGTGCAGTTACTGTTTAGTTATCGTGCTGGCGAGAGTGAAAAAGCTGACCTTACACAAAATAGCTGTCATGGGTAATATAGCATAATGTTTAATGTTTCAAAGGAGACCGCCCCTCCTTTTGGGATGATCTCCCCTTTCTTTTGGATTGGGTCTAGTTTTTATCTACTTGCAACTATTTTCCTGCTTTTTTTAAATCCACAACATGGTCATTTTGATTTAGCAATTGTAGGCTGGTTACATTGGTTTTTACTTGGTTTTATGATGATGGTTATCTTCGGAGCTATGGCACAGCTTGTACCTGTTGTATTAGAAGTAGGTCATTTTTCTGTAGATTTATATTATATTATATGGCCTCTACTACTTGTAGGCACGCTTGTTATGAGTTTTGGCTTTTGGGTAAATCCTTTTGTTTTACCTTATGGTGGGCTTCTTGTATTTGTTTCTATGGTGATATTTCTTTATGATACTTTGATGACTCTACGCAAAGTTACAAATATTACCTTTACTGTCAAAACCGTCATTGCCTCTAATCTCTTTTTACTTGTAGGTATTATTATAGGTTTTGTACTTTCCTTAGCCATGGGAAGTGCTGTGGATATAGATATAAATAGTTGGTTGGGAGTACATGTAGTAATGGTACTTGCTGGATATATTACACTTACTATTATGGGTTTATCTATGATCTTATTACCAATGTTTGGTCTCTCTCATGGTTTTGATGAGACTGCGGTACAAAGAGCTTTTGTTTTGATGGTAAGTGCTGTGATAGCCTATTTTGTAGCTACTCTTTTGGCTTGGGAGATTGGAAAATGGATCTCTTTTATGATGATGTTAGCTTCTGTAAGCCTTTATATCTATCAGGTAACTATTATTTATGATACTCGTGCTAGAAAAGAGAATGATATTTGGGTTAAATCTATGTTTGTAGGCTATGCTTCACTTCTTGTAAGTGCAGTATTAGGATTTGTCTACGCGCTTACTTTTTCTGAAAACTTCTTAATGGGTGCTGCTTGGTTTTTGATAGTTGGTTTTTTTGCTTTTTTAGTTAATGGACATCTCTATAAGATTATTCCTTTTCTTGTATGGTTTGAACGCTACAGTCCACTTGTAGGCAAACAAAAAGTTCCAATGCTCCATGAAATGCTTCCTAAAAGGATGGCAAATTTTGAATTTTTCTTCTCAACAATGGGTTTAGTTATTGCAGGAATAGGAATAGTTATTAGTAGTGACGACCTTTTTAAAGGTGGTGTAACACTGCTTATTACAGGTGCAGTATTTATGTTTGCTAGTGTACGATGGATGTTAGATTATGGAATCAAAAAATAAAAGGAGATAGTAATGTGTGCTATAACAAAAGAACAAGTTTTTGAAGCAGTATCTACAGTTATTGACCCTGAGGTTGGATTTAATCTTGTAGAGATGGGGCTTATTTATGACGCAATTGTTGAAGAGAGTTGCAATATTCAAGTGATTATGACACTCTCTACTCGTGCCTGTCCTTTACATCAGATGATTACGCAATGGGTGCGTGAAGCAGTAGAAAAGATTGAAGGCGTAGGTATAGTAGAAGTAGAGGTAGTATGGGAACCAGAGTGGAATATCTCTATGGCTAATGATAATGTTAAAAAAGCTTTAGCAGGTATCTAGTGAAAGCTATCAAAGAAATTTATGGTGTAGGAATACTCTTTTTCTATTACCTAAAGTTTCCTTTAGTTTTTGGTTGGTCAATTCTCTATTTTGGACTAGAGTATGCAGATAATACTATTATGCACCTATTATGGCTCTATTGTTTTTTATTAATATTCAAAGATATTATTTATAAATTTATACTCAAAAAAAAGATATAATTATAATTACTCTCTAATAGTTACAGCTTTTTCATCTTCTTTTTATTTTTTTCTATTAAACTCTCTATAGCTAATTATTTAAAGGCTTTAATATGATACAAAATCTACTAAAGTTTAAAATTATTATTTTATTTTTTATAATATTTGAGATTTTTGTATCACTTAGTATCTATTCACATATAGAAGATGATATTGATGTCTTTATAAAATATAAAACAAATGCCTCTTGGTTAGAGTATCAATCAATCTACTCAAAACTTAGCGAGCAATCTTTGATGATATTTGAAGCTGAGATTAATAGACCAGAGATTATTAATCTTTTTAAAGATGCTTATGAGTCTAATACTACTGAACAGATGCGTATTAGACAAAAACTACATAATCATCTTATGCTTCGTTATGAACGCCTCTCTTTGCTTATTAATTTAAAACAAGTGCATTTTCATCTTCCTGATAATAGAAGTTTTTTACGCATGCACCACTCTCAGAAATTTGGTGATACTCTTGTAAATATTAGACCTACAGTAGAATTTGTTAACAAATACCATACACCCATAGATGGCTTTGAAGAGGGGCGTGTTTATTATGGATTTCGCTTTGTTTATCCTCTTTTTGATGAAGATAAAAAATATATAGGCAGTGTTGAGGTCTCTTTTCCATCTAAGGCATTTAAAGACACTTTTAATAAAAATCATTATGCATCAGAGTTTCTTATTGCAAAAGATATTGTCTTGAAAAAAGTCTGGAAAGAAGAGTTAGTTGCTAGTTATACAGAATCTCCTATTAGTCCAAACTTTTATATAGAAAATATAGATATTCATAATAGTCTTAAAGAGTTTATTTCTACAGATATGCAAAAAGATTTTGCTAAAAATATACAGACCCAAGAGGCTTTCTCGTTAGTACATCCCTTAGAGAATAGTTCATTAATATTTTCATTTTTGCCTATGAAAAACCCTGTTACTCATAATATTATTGGATATATGACAATTATATCTAAAGATAATACTATCAATGATATTCTTATCAAAGAGCGTATAGAACAGTTTATAGGCTTTTTTGTTGTTTTAGCTTTTTTTATATTTATGTATCGCCGTAAAATTAATCAAGAAATACTTATTGAAAATGAACTCAAATATAGAACACTTATAGAAAATATTGGACATAGTTATTTTTTTTATCGTAGAGCTGTTGATGGAATATTTACCTATACAAGTGATTCATTAAAAAATATTTTAGGTTATACAAAAGAGGAATTTTTGGTACATTATAATAAATACCTTACCAATAACCTTATTAATAAAGATGTAGATAAGTATACTAAATTAACTTTACAAGGCATAGTTCAACCCTCATATACGATAGAAATTTATCATAAAGATGGCTCGAAAGTATGGCTTGAAGTCACAGAAAGTCCACAATATGATAGTAGTGGAGAAGTTGTGGCAATTGATGGTATTGCCAAAGATATTACTAATGAAATTAGAGTAGATAAATTGATAGCCAATAGTCAAACAATACTATTTTATTGGTATGCTAAAGAGCATTGGCCAGTAGCCTATGTATCTGAAAATATTACTATTTTTGGGTATAGCAGTGAAGATTTTCTTTCTAATAAAATTAAATTTTATAATATTATTCATCCTGATGATTTAGAACAAGTCTCTAGAGAAGTAAAGTATTATAGTGAAAATTATATAGATAGTTTTGTTCAGGTTTATCGTATTTTTGATAAAAATTCTGCTGTAAGATGGATTGATGATCGTACAACAGTAGAGCGAAATTTAGATGGTGAGGTTATCTTTTATTTAGGTACAATTATTGATATTACCGAACAAAAAAAGACTCAAGAGAGACTTGTATATCAAGCAGAGCATGATAAATTAACAAATCTTCCTAACCGTACACTTTTGTTAGACAGAATGAAACAGTCTATCAAGAAAGCTAAATATTCTGATTATAAACTAGCTGTTATCTATTTGGATTTTGATAGATTTAAAGAGGTTAATGACTCTATGGGGCATAGCTTTGGAGATAAAATTATTATCAAGGTAGGGAATAGATTTAGTAAGGTAGTGCGTGATATTGATACACTTGCACGCTTAGGAGGTGATGAATTTGTTATTTTGGCTGAAAAAATTGGAGATAATTCAGATATTATTTCTATAGTACAAAAGCTCATAGAGGTTATGAAAGCACCATTTTTGATAGAAGAACAACAAATTTATATAACTATGAGTATTGGTATATCTATCTATCCACAAGATGGCAATAGTGCTGAAGTTCTTTTAAAAAATTCTGATGCAGCAATGTTTAGAGCCAAAGATGATGGAAGAAATACTTATAGGTTTTATACTCAAGAGATGACTAAAAATGCCCTTGAACATATAATTATGGAGACAAATATTCGTCAAGGTCTTAAAAAAGAGGAATTTATTGTCTATTATCAGCCACAAATTGATAGTGCTACAGATAAACTTATAGGAATGGAAGCCCTTGTACGGTGGCAACATCCAACTATGGGACTGATCTCACCCTTTAGATTTATACCTATTGCTCAAAAAACAGGGCTTATTATCCCACTTGATAGATGGGTAATGAAAGTAGCTATGAGACAGATGCTAGAGTGGTATAATCAAGGGTTAAATCCAGGTACTTTGGCTTTGAATATATCTATTCAACAACTGCAAAAATGTAATTTTATTACTGTGCTTGACAGCGTAATGCAAGAGATAGGAATGAAACCTCAATGGCTAGAACTAGAGGTAACAGAGGGACAAATTATGGATAATCCCACACAAGCTATAGAGATATTATCGCAAATTAGCCAAAGAGGTATTAACTTAGCTGTTGATGATTTTGGTACAGGCTACTCCTCTCTTTCTTATCTTAAGCAACTTCCAATTGATAAACTTAAGATTGATAAGTCATTTATTAATGATATTCCAAGTAATAAAGATGATAGTGCAATTACAAAGTCTATTATATCCTTATCTCAAATACTTAATCTAGATATTATTGCAGAGGGTGTAGAGACAATAGAGCAAAAAGATTTTTTAGTTGCTAATGGTTGTAAAAAAATACAAGGTTATCTCTATGCTAAACCTATGGAGGCTAAAGATATAGAGAGCTTGTGGCTATAAAATATTTAGTTAACAATACTTACTTTAGTTCCTGCATTTACTTTAGCAAATATAGTTTTTGCTACTTTGTACGGGAGCCTAATACAGCCATTTGTTCCAGGAGTTCTTTTGATATATTTGCTTGCATGAAGTCCTATACCAGAGCTAGTTAGACGCATCCAGTTTTGTAAAGAGGCACCTACATATTTTGCTTTTTTTCCATGATATTTTCTTTTGTCACCTTTGTAGACTATCTTTCCACCACGGTAATATCTACCAAATATTGTTGATCGTTTATCTACAATTTTTTCTTGAATCTTGAATGTCCCTTTTGGAGTTCTTTTATCTCTGATTGCTCCGCTATTTGGTTCTAATTTTCTTTTGGCACCTGTAGTACAAGGCGAACAGAGTGCTACTTTGCCATCTACATAGAGGCGTACTCTCTGTTCGCTAATATCTACTTTGAGTTTGGTATTTCTCTTATTGGCTTTACTCAGAAGAGAGTTATTTTTAAATACTTTATAACTCTTTTTTAGATTTGTTTTTTTTCTAAAATCAGAATAAGCTTTTTCTTTGGAATTACTTTTTTTTGTTTTGGATATTTTTTTAAATGTAATATTTTTTGATACTTTATCAAGCTGTCGCTTTGTTTTTGTCCCTACATATCCAACCATTGGTTTTAGTTTGTACTCTTTTTGAAATTTAATGACAGCACTCTTTGTACTTTTCCCCCATTTTCCATCAACTTTAAGATTTAATTTGAGTTTTTTATTTGCATTGAGGGCAATTTGGAGATTTTTCACTTGTGTTTTATCATTGATACACTCTTGTTGTTCACTCTTTTCACAAAGATCATCATAAGTTTTGAAAGTATGTTTTGCATAAGAGAAAGAAAAAAGTACAGCAGAGGCGAGTAGTATCTTGGGTATAGTCATTAAAGCTCCATATTTTTGATGATGGAATTTTATCGTTAAGTAGGTAAAATAAAAATAAAAGTTAGCTTATTTTTAGCTGAAAATAAATTTTAATCCCTCATTTACCAACTATTGGGTAGAATCACGCTATATAAAATAGAGGATTATTACAGATGACACAGCCATTGCTTATAGAGATAGGAGTCGAAGAGCTTCCTGCCTTACCACTACTGAAAATTCTAAAAAATATTGAAGCATCTTGGGGAACAATCCTCAAAGAGCATCAGCTCTCTAGCTCTTTTGAGTTTATCTATACACCTAGACGCTTAGTACTTTTGCATACTGCTATGCCTACAAAACAAGATGATAGTACTATAGAACTCTTTGGACCTCCAGCCGAGGTGGCACTTAAAGATGGTGTCCCTACCAAAGCAGGAGAAGGTTTTGCACGAAAGTGTGGTGTGAGTTTTGATAAATTATCCAAAGCTACTAAAGGTAATCGTGAAGTTCTCTATTATAAAGAAGAGAAGAGAGGAAGAGATACAACTACTTTACTTAGTTCTATGCTAAAGCAGTGGGTAGCCTCTATGAGTTTTGGTAAGATGATGCGTTGGGGTGATAAGAGTCAAGAGTTTATCCGTCCTATTCGTTGGTTGCAAGTGCGTTTAGGAGATCATGTAGTCCCTGTAGAGCTTTATGGCATAGAGAGTTCAATCAATACTTTTGTTCATAGAATGGTCTCTATGGAACCTAAAGAGGTGCATAGTATCGCAGATTACGAACAGATTATGGCAGATGGCAAAGTAATGCTTCGAGCCAAAGAGAGAGAAGCCAAAATCTTGGCTCAATTTGACGCACTTGAGTCTAAACATGGTATAACAATAGAGAGAGATAGAGGACTCCTAGCAGAGATTGTAGCAATTACAGAGAACCCACAGGCTCTGCTTGGGAGTTTTGATAAGAGCTTTTTGGAGCTTCCTCCAGAGGTTATCATCACCTCTATGAAAGAGCATCAGAGATATTTTGCTGTTTTTAGCTCAGGAGCATTAACACATAAGTTTATTGTAGTAAGCAATGGTGTTACTGATGATTATAGCAAGATTATCGCAGGGAATGAGAGAGTCCTAAAGCCTCGACTTGCAGATGGTATGTTCTTTTATCACAATGACCTCAAACGGGGGCTTCAGACAGATGGTTTAGAAAAGATACAGTTTATGGATGGCTTAGGCTCACTCCAAGATAAAATCCATCGTGAGTCAAATATTGCTATGCGTCTGCTTACTCGCTATATCTCACAAGTGCAAGAGGAGACAGGCAAAGAGAGTTCAGCCCTAGAGCTTCTTATGGATAGAGCAGTCAAATTAGCCAAAGCAGACCTTACAAGTGAGATGGTGTATGAGTTTACAGAGCTTCAAGGCTTGATGGGATACTACTATGCTAAATCACTAGGGGAAGACCCACTAGTCTATAATGCTATCAAAGAGCAGTATATGCCAGTAGGTGAGGGTGCAGAGTTACCAAGCTCTATCTTTGCTTCTATTGTGGCTATCTCTATTAAACTTGATACTCTTTTAGGACTCTTTAGTATAGGCAAAATCCCTACAGGCTCTAAAGACCCATTTGCTCTAAGACGAGCGGTGAATGGAATTGTTCGTATTGTTACAGAGTATAATCTTTCATTTGAGATTGATGAGGTAATAGGATTGATAGCAGATGAGTATAGTGATTTTGAGAGAGTTGTACTTACAGATTTTATTATTGAACGGATTAAAAAATCTATAGATGCCAACCCATCCGTGATTGTGGCTGTATTAGCTACAGGAGAGAGAGATATTAATAATATAGTCAAAAAAGTTCAAGCTCTTGATGCAATTACTGCTACAGATATATTTAAAGAGCAGTTTGCAACATTTAAAAGAGTGGCAAATATCTCTAAAGATATAGATTTAACATCAAGTCTAGCCATAGATACAGCACTTTTTGAAATTGAAGCAGAGAAGGAACTTTATACTACTTATCAAAAAGTTATCGCCAAAGAGTATAAAGATTATCAAAGTAATTTAGAGGGGTTATTTTCTCTTAAAGAGGCATTAGATGGCTATTTTGATGATGTAATGGTACATGTAGAAGAGGAAAATATTAGAGTCAATAGACAAAATATGATAGGTGTAATCTATCGAAGCTTTAGAGAGATTGCAGATATTAAAGAGGTAACGAGCTAAACTATATTAGCTCGTTTTTTTGCTTTTGTTAGCATATTAAATGCAACCACAAAACATGCACCACTACTTTCATTATGAACAGAGAGTTTTGCTCCATGTTTATTTGCTATTTGCATACTCATAAAGAGACCTATCCCTGTTCCTTTCCCCTTCTCTTTGGTGGTTACATTTGCATCAAAGAGAGTATCTAGCACACTATTAGGAATACCTCCAGCATTATCTTTAATCTCTAATCTAGTATCATTCTCTTGATTAATAAGAGAGATTTCTATAACTCTTTTTGTAATATTATTATCATTAAATGCATCTTTAGAGTTATTGATTATATTTAAAATAAGGTGCTTAAACTCATTTTTAAAACCAAAAATATCTATAGTATCATTTTGGGTAATTTTTACAGTAATAGAGTTTTTCATAAACTCATCTTTGGTCAAAAAGAGTACAGAGTTTATAGCATCCAAAAGTTCAAAATGCTCCTCTTCTTTGTTTGGACGAAAAAAGGTACGAAACTCATCAAGAGTTGTAAGCATATGTCCAATTTGAAGTTGAATATTATTACGAAACTGTTCAATATACTCTTGGTCTACATCTCCATCTTCAAAATCACTTTTAATAATCTCACTATACATACTCAAAGCATTAAGTGGTTGTTTCCATTGGTGTGCCACAGAATCCATCATGCCACCCATAGCAGCCATTTTGGACTGCTGTTCTAGTAACTCTTCATTGATAATTCGTTTTTTTATCTCTAACTCTTCTCTATCTTGTGATAATCGAAGAGCATTTGTTCTTGCATTAAGATTAATAACTAATCGACCAATTTCACCTTTATCGTTACATTTAAGAGGTTGATAATGCTTATCTTTTTGTACTCTATTGTTATAGAGTTGTCTATTAATTTTCTCTATAGGGTTAACAAAAATATTTCTTAATAAAAAATATCCAATAAGTGTTGCTAAAAGTGTAAGGTAGATAGAGGCATCTATAATCTTATTGTACATCGCATTACTCTCATCTAAGACTTGTTCTTTTGGAATACCAATTATAATCTTCCAGTGGGTTAGAGGAAAATGAAAGATAGCCACGATACTCTCTTGTTTAAGTATAGGGTCATAATCAATAAAATGGATATTCTCTTGTATATCTTCTTTTATATTATTATGCTGTTGGGAGATAATAGTAGCTATTCTTTTACTCTCTTGGATTACTATTTCTGGACTCTCTTTTTGTAAATTATTGGCAATGCTTTTATTATAATCATTTAATAAGTCACATTTTTTAAAAAGTGGTTCTAGTGCTTTAAACTCTTTTGATAACTCATCACATTTGGAATCAAACATTTTTTCTTTTTTCATATAGTCTGCTAAAAGAGTCGATTTAATAATAAAAGTACCTTCTCTATCAATCATCATTAAGTATCTATTGGGAAATTTAAAGGTATCAAATATCTTTGAATTATGATCTTTGATTCGTACATCAAGAGTAGCGACACCTATAAATTTTTTATTTTTATAGATAGGAGACACTACTGTTATCATACGCACTTTTGTTACAGGATCATTATATACTTTTGTCCAGTATGTTTTTCCTTGTTGTAGATATTTCCCCACCAAATAAAATTCTGATTGATGATAGCTAAGGGAATTTTTTTTACTATAATCCTCAATCAAACTAAATTCTTGGTCTGATTTTCGGTCAAAAAAGTAGTTGTATTGGCTTTTATTTACATCTATACTATAAGGTTCAAACCAAATTCCCCCACTTGTTACAAGACCACTATTGTTAGCTTTCAAGATATTTTGAACTATCTGTTTTCTATTTTTGGCATCTTTTATATCTTGGCTTACAGAAGCTAAAGCAAGTACAATCTCTTCTAATCTATATTTTTGATTTTTTAAGTTATTGAGTATCTCAATTGTAGCCAAACTCACCTCTTTTGAGGCATTATTATGAAGAGAGTCCTTTTTGAGCATATTAAGTACACTTAGCATGGTTACAAGAAATACAATACTAACGATAAGAAAGAAACCAATTAATTTTATTTTAATACTGTTATACCATCTCATATTTTATACCTTTAATAATCTACTATATAATTATTATAGCTAAAGAGTCTCGTTGAAATATTTATTTATATTAAGAAAAATAAGAATCATCCAAAAATTATGACAATTTGAAAGTTTTTTATCATTTGTATTATAAAGTTATTATACTTATTGATATAAAAAAATAAGGAGTAAGGAAATGGAAGGAATGATACAAGTAACATATACCATACTATGCAGTGGAGATACCAATAAAGAGGTGACTCTACAAGAGATAATAACGAATGAAAAAATAGTAAAACTCCTCAAAAGTGAATTTACAAAAGGAGTTAGAAATATAGAGCTTTTAGCTCAAGAGAAGAGTTCTATAGTTTTTAAAACCCAAAAAGAGAACTTTGAACTTATGGTAAGTAAAAATGATTTTGCAGATATAGTAGAGTTAGCTGAAGAGGATGCCAAAAAACATAAACGATTTAAAAAAGGCTGTGATGGTATTGAGATAGTGAATATTGTAACGATAGATTAAAATCATACATAATTAGGATATACTTCGCGTATGAAAAATTATGCCTATAACCACAAACCAATACCTTTTGATTTTGAACAGACTGTTGATCGTTTTATTGTTGAAGAGATTCCTCTTTTTCCTTTTACAAACACAGGCTCTAACCTAATATTAAAAATCAAAAAGCAAGATATGAGTACATGGAAATTAATCCATGTTATCTCCAAAGCCACAGGTTTAACTGAACGAGAGATAGGATATGCAGGTCTCAAAGACAAAAATGCTACAACTATTCAGTATATTTCTATTCCTAAGTCATCTCAAAAAAGTTTAAAACATATTACCACAGATAAGATTGAAATCTTAGAACAAAGTTATAATAAAGCATCTCTAAAAATAGGACATCTTAAGGGGAATAAATTTTCTATTATACTTAATAATGTAACTACTCAGGGAGCAAAAGAGATAGAAAAAGTCTCTACGCAGATGGCTCAATATGGGATTCCTAACTATTTTGGGTATCAAAGATTTGGAGAAGATAATCGTAGTTATCTCCAAGGCAAAGAGATTGCTCATAGTGGCAAAAGGCTCAAAGGTGCCAAAGAGAAGCTTTTAGTAGCCTCCTATCAAGGGCATCTTTTTAATAGTTGGCTCTCCAAGCGAATCCATATTTCGGCTAATTTCAAAAAGTTATCTTATCCCAAAGAGCTAGAGAATATACTCTCACAAGAGCCACAGTTTTTTAAGCTTTTTATGGGTGATTTGATGATGCCATACCCTTATGGTAAACACTCTTTTGTAAAAGAGATGCTTCCTAGCTCTCAGCTCTTTGCCAAAGGAAAGATGGCTCCTACAGGGCTTATTTGTGGTTCACACTCTGCACGCTCACAAAATGATGCCTACTACCTAGAAGAACCCTATGATGATGCAGAACTCACCTCTCTCAAAGGAGACCGTCGGTTTGCATGGATTTGGCCAGAGGATGTATCTACCAAGTATAACGACGCTTCTAGGCAACTTACTATTGAGTTTTATCTCCCAAAAGGCTCTTATGCAACTACTTTTTTAGAAGAGATAGCCAAAAAAGATCTGAGTGGTTATGGCGTATAGAGAGTGGTTTGCAAACCATGCCCAAAAACATGCCCATATAGTGGCTACTTTGGGGCATTTAAGTGATAAAGAGCTTATAGAGTATTTTGATTTTGAGAATATGAAGGTAAAGCATCCAGACTTTTGTCCCCTCTATGCCAAAGATAAAAAGTGCCATGATATGCCAAAGCTCAACTGCTACTTTTGTGCATGCATGCATTTTCGTTTTGATGATAATAGTACCCAAAAAGTAGGTGAAAAAACCTGCTATAGCTATTGTAGCATAGAGTCTAAAAACCATAGACTTTTTGAGAGCCAAACAGCTATTCATAATGACTGCTCACAGTGTAAAGTCCCACATAAAAACCATGTGATAGAGAGATATTTTAGTCGAAATTGGGTAGAGGTTATGCAAAAGTGTGACGAGAGCAAAAAGTAATATTAGCATATTTTAAGTATAATTCTTGATGATTATATAAAATACCACTAGGAGTGAGTAATGCCATTTTTTACCGCAGATATATGTGATGAACATCGAGATGATATTCAGGTTTTAAGCCATGATTATAAAGAGTATGGGGGCGTAGAGAAAGTCCAAGGTACTATTGCTACAATTAAACTCAACGAGGAGAACTCAGACCTTATTACTATGCTTAAAGAGGATGGTAAAGGGCGTATTGCTGTTGTAGATGTAGATAAGGCTTTTTATGCTGTTGTAGGTGAGAACTTGATGCGATTTGCACTAGAGAATAACTGGAAAGGTATCTTGATTAATGGTTTTGTACGAGATACCAAGATTACCAAAACTATCCCTGTGGGGCTTTGGGCATTAGGGACCTGTGCTAGAAAAAGTCATAATAAACAGAGAGGTCAAAGAGATATAGAGTTAGAGTTTGGAGGGGTCTTATTTAGAAGTGGAGACCATCTTTTGGCTGATGAAGATGGAATTATTGTAACCCATAAGTATGTGCTTTAATGCAGACGCTTCAGAGCCTTCTTTTAGAAAAAACCAAGTTTACTGCACAACATATTACTAATATCCTCTCTCTTTTAGAAGAGGGGGCAACTATCCCTTTTATTGCAAGATACCGTAAAGAGATGACAGGGAGTGCAGATGACCAGAGGCTTCGTGATTTTGAAAAGTTTTATCTTGCAAGCAAAAAACTGCTCCAAAGAAAAGAGGAGATAGTACGGCTTATCTCTACAAAAGGCGAATTAACCAAAGAGATAGAAGAGCGTGTAGCAAATGCCAAGAGTTTAAGTAGCTTAGAGGATATTTATCACCCCTTTAAATCTACAAAAAGCTCTAGGGCTACTACTGCTATTGCGTTGGGGTTAGCCCCTTTGGCAAAAACTTTGGCTAGAGGAGAAGTTACAAAAGAGCAGTTTACTACAGAGGCAAAAAAGTTCCTTAGCCCCAAAGTCCCCCGAGTAGAAGATGCTATCCAAGGGGCAAAAGATATTCTAGCCCAAGAGTATGCACAACTGCCTCGTCAAAGAGAGTCTCTACGAAACAGTATGATGAAGTTTGGTCTCTTAGAGGTCAAAAAAACAAAAAACTTTCAAGAAAATGGTACATTTAAAAATTTTGTAGGCAAACCTCAACGGGTTGCAACTATCCCCTCACACCGATATTTAGCCATTATGCGTGGAGTAGGTGCCAAAGAGTTATCGGTCAATATAGCCATAGATATAGCACGGATTGAATCAGCAATCAAGCAGTACCATATCCCAAGAGGGGCTTTGAGTTCTAAAACGCTTCTTTTTGATGCCTATCGTGATGGACTCAAACGCTTACTCCTCCCCTCTATCCAAAGAGATGTCCACGCACTGCTTAAAGAGCGTTCTGATGAGAGTGCTATAGAGGTATTTGGCAAAAATCTCCATCAGCTTCTTATGACAGCTCCCGTAACCAAAAGAGTACTCCTAGGTGTTGACCCAGCTTTTCGTACAGGGTGTAAATTAGCAGTGATAGATGAACAAGGAGACTATCTTGACCACGCAGTTATCTACCCTACACAACCCAAAAATGATTATGAAAATTCTAAATCTGTAGTGTTGGCACTGGCTAAAAAATATAATATTAGAGGTGTGGCTATTGGTAATGGTACAGGCTCACAAGAGACACAGGTCTTTTTTGCCAAACTCAATGCCCAAGAGTTGGCAGGACTTAGCTACACAGTAGTCTCAGAAGCGGGAGCCTCTGTCTATTCGGCCTCTGCTATAGCTATGGAGGAGTATCCTAATCTTGATGTGACTATTAGAGGGGCTATCTCTATTGCTCAACGGCTTCGTGACCCCATGGCAACACTTGTAAAGATAGACCCGAAATCTTTGGGAATAGGGCAGTATCAGCATGATGTACAGCAAAAAAACCTTGCCAAAAAGCTTAATGATGTTACTGAAGATATCGTCAATAGTGTAGGGGTAGATATTAACTCTGCTTCTATATCCTTGCTCTCGCATATAGCAGGAGTGAGTCCAAGATTAGCACAAAATATTATAGAGCATAGACAAAAAAATGGGAACTTCACAACCAAAGAGCAACTACTTCAGGTCAAAGGGGTAGGAGCGAAAGTCTATGAACAATCAGCAGGATTTATTCGTATCAAAGATGCCAAACGAATTTTGGATAATAGTGGCATCCATCCAGAGAGTTATAGTGTTGCTTCTAGGCTTGATAGCTTAGATTTAGCTCGTGTAGATACAAAAAGTCTCGCGAAGGAGTTTGGGGTAGGAGAGGAGACACTCAAAGATATTATCAAAGAGCTTCAAAAACCTGGCTTTGACCCAAGAGATGAGCTTCCTGCTATTCCCTTTAAAGAGGGACTTATAGATATAGATATGATTTGTGAGGGGAGTTTTGTCTCTGGGGTTGTACGCAATATTGCAGATTTTGGAGCTTTTATTGATATAGGACTCAAAAATGATGGTATGGTGCATATCTCCAAGATAAGCCATAAGCGTATAGACCACCCCCTAGAGGTACTAGGTATCAATCAATATCTTCCTCGTATAGAAGTACTGCATATAGACAAGGAGAGAGGGAAGATTGAGTTGAGTCTTATCTAATCTACAGTGATAAAAATTTCTAAGCTCATAATAGCTTTATTGCTTCTTTTTTTGCTTTTTTTATCTTTGGATATACTCTATCCTTTAGATAAAAAAAGGCTCTACAAACCACAATCTACACTTATCTATGATCGACATAGTGAGCTTATGCGTCTGCATTTAAGTGAGGATGGGTTTTTGCGAATACCCATAGATAAAGCATCTATAAGTGAAGATATTAAAAAAACACTTCTTTCGTATGAGGATCAATATTTTTATTATCACTTTGGAGTGAATCCTTTCTCTTTAGCTAGAGCAATACTTTTTAATATGAATAATCAACGCACCATAGGTGCGTCTACTCTTACTATGCAAGTAGCACGAATGATGCACCGTAAAAAAAGAACTCTCAATAATAAGTTTATAGAAATTTTTATGGCTTTACAGCTAGAGTATTATTATTCCAAAGATGAGATTTTAGAGATATATCTCAATAATACTCCCTATGGTGGGAATATCGAGGGCTTTGCTTCAGCATCTTTTGCCTATTTTGATACTCCTGTAGAGTCATTATCTTTGGCTCAAATAGCCTATCTTGTCTCTATTCCAAAGAATCCAAATTATAATAAACCTTCTAATAAAAAAAGAGTAGAACAACTCAAAAATAGAGTACTCACAAGTTTGTACACAAGTGCTGGTATTTCTATGAGTCAATATAATAGAGCCATAGAAGAGTCTATAGAGGCGTATAGGCATACTTTAGCCAATAAAGCTCCACATTTGAGTAGCAAATTTAAAGGTGGAGGGAGAGTGCTGACAACTATTGATTTAGCCCTGCAAGAATCTATTGAAATGCTCCTTCAAAAAAATATAAAAACTCTTAAGAGCTTAGATATACACAATGCTATGGCGTTGGTTATTGATAATAAAACTATGCAAATTCTCTCTTATGTTGGTTCACAAGATTTTAATGACAAAAAATATTTTGGAGAGGTTGATGGATTAGAAGCACTTATTAGTCCAGGTTCAACATTAAAACCCTTTGTATATGCCAAAGCTCTAGAAAAAGGATTTATTACACCACTTAAAAAGGTATATGATATCTCTTTGTTTGTAAATGGCTATAAGCCTTTGAATTATAATGAAGAGTTTTTGGGTGAGGTAACAGCCAAAGAGGCTTTGCAACTTTCATTAAATATTCCTGCTGTTGAACTAGATATATTATTGGGAAATAGCTCACTTTATAGCGTGCTTACCCAAGCTAAAATATCTTCTATTACTCACCCTAAATCATATTATGGCAGTTCTTTAGTTTTGGGTGGTTGTGGTATTACACTTAAAGAACTAGCTCAGCTTTTTGCCTCTTTTGCCAATGGTGGAGAGTATGAAAATGCATCTTATCTACTGTCTCAAACTCCAAAAAAAGCCAAAAGAATCTTAGCTAAAGAGTCAGCATATTTGATAAGTAAAATTTTGGTAGATGTGCCTAGAGACTCTTTTAGTAGCTCTTGGGAGTATCTTAAAAATATGCCTAAAGTTGCTTTTAAAACAGGCACATCTGCAAATGCTATAGATATGTTAGCCATTGGGTATACACCTGAGTATACTGTAGCTGTATGGTATGGAAATTTTAGTGGCAAACAAGGTAAAGCTCTTACAAAAGAGCAAAAAAAAGAGGAACAACTTACAGGACTCAAAGCCTCAGCTCCTACACTTTTGGATATTTTTAAACTCCTTAAACCCCAACAATGGTTTACTAAACCAGAGGGAGTGATACGCAAAAAAATTTGTCAAGATACTATAGTAATAGGTGAGTGTAAAGAGTTTGCATTAGATGATACTATCAAGGGAATACAGCTCTCACCTCCATGCGAGCTTATGCGTGCAGAAGTACTAGCAAGACTTTTTGATACAGGATATATTAAAAGTATACAAGAACTCTCTTCTCATAGCTGTTATCCTTTATGGAAATCATATAAGCCTCTTATTACAAGTCCTCTTCATGGCTCAAAACAGATTCAAAACAGATTATTACCAAAAGAGCTAAAGAAGACAAAACTACAGTGTTACTCTTTTGAGACAAATAGTACAATAATATGGATGATTAATAATCAATCACCTATTCATGCTTTCTCTAGCAAACCTATGTATCGTTATTTTGATACAGGTAAATATAAAATAGAGTGTTTAGACCAAGGAGCAAAAATAGGAAATATTACAGTAGAGATTGACGAAATTTGATATTGACTGTAAGTCTATATTAAAATAAAAAAGAGTATAGTAAATTTTGGAGGCTACAATGCAGAGTTCTGAGCGTAATTTGGTGTTTTTATTTATAAAAATTGTTATGCCAATAATTGTAGTTTTACTTATAGGATCTATGTATTTATTTGAGCAGGCATCTTCAGAGAAAAAAGATTTTATGTTAGAAAAGGTTATTACTCTCTCTAAAATAATATCAAGTATGACCATTTATGAAAAAGAACATCCTACAGGAGATGCTTCTTATATTCCCCAAGAAGCAACACTTGATCAGATAAAAATAGCTTTTCAAAATTTTCAAACTATTGATACTATTAAATTTGAATACCTTGTAGCAAAAAAGAGTGCAGGCATGATAGATTTTATTGCTTTTTCTTCAGAAACCAAACCAAAATCAATACCATTTGCTAGTGAACAGTTAGTAATTCCTATGAAAAGAGCTTTAGATGGTTTGAGTGGTGTAGCTGTAGGGTATGATTATAGTAAAAATAAGGTATTTTCAGCATATACACCCATTGAAAATAGCTCATGGGGATTAGTTATAAAACAGCCATATAGCTTACATATAGCTCCATTTAAGCATGTTACTAATG
>JADGDQ010000048.1 GCA_016744805.1 Sulfurovaceae bacterium | reverse complement strand
CATTATGAGCGGTATACTCAGTGCAAAAAGTATATATCAACCTTTGAAACCATTAATATTTAAAGATAATATAAGTATAGAAATAACTTATAACAAAGATAAAAATATTAGCTTTGCTAAAAATAAAAATTATCTTTTAAAATCTATTAAATCCCAAAGTAAATTTAAAAACAAAAATATAATAATTTCAAATATATCTCCTATTACGAATAAGATGCTTGAATTTAATAATATTCTTAGCAATATTAATAAGAGAGAGAAAATATTGCTTAATATTAATAAGACTAAAAGAAAGAATATAAACCGTATTTTAAAAGAGGCAAGAAATCATTTAGGAAAAAGATATGTTTGGGGTGCAGTTGGACCCAAAAGATTTGATTGTTCTGGATTTACATCGTATGTTTGTAAAAAGAGCGGAATTGCTATTCCTAGAACATCTATTAAGCAAGGAAAAGTAGGTGTTAAAGTTCGTCGTCAAGAGCTAAAAAAGGGTGACCTTGTATTTTTTGATACATCCAAAAGAAGAAGAGGATACATAAATCATGTAGGTATCTATATAGGCAACCAAAAATTTATCCATGCAAGTTCTGCCAAAAGAAAAGTAGTGATTTCAAGTTTGAATAAGAGTTTTTATAAAGCAAGATTCAAATGGGGAAGAAGAGTTAAAAAATAGTAACTCTCTTTGGTTGGGTAAGAACCAAAAAGAGTAGAGAAGGGTTTATCTAAAAGTTGTTCCACCATCTACTACAAGGGTTTGACCTGTAACCCAACTCGCTTCAGGAGTACACAAGAAATAAACGCTCCCAGCAATATCTTCAGGGCTTCCCATACGGTTCACAGCTGATCTTTTGATTGTTTCTGCTTTGACCTCTTCATAGTTGGTAAAGGCTTTGAGTGCATCTGTATCAATAGGACCTCCTGATACAGCATTGACGCGAATACCCATCTCTCCAAGTTCTACAGCTGCATATCTACTCATAGCCTCTACAGCAGCTTTATTTGTGCCATGACCAGCATAGTTGTCTATATAGATGAGGTTTCCTGTACTTGAAAGAGTTACAATAGCACCACCACCTACTTTTTGCATTCTTGTTGCTGCTTCTTGTGAACCACGCACAAAAGCACCTACAGTAGCAGTATAGATATTTTGTAGACCCTTAGCTGGTCTAAGTTTCATAAACTTACCATAACCACCCACAACAGGACGACCATAAATCATAGCATTAGAGACAAAAAAATCAATTCTATCAAAATCTTTGTCAATTTCTAAAAAGAGTGGTTTAAACTCATCAAGCTCCAAGATATTAAGAGGATAAGCTTTTGCCTTAACCCCAAACTCTTGAGTTAATGCTGTTGCAATTTCATTTGCAACTTCTTGATTAGAGTTATATGTAAATGCTACATTTACTCCTTGGCTAGCAAACTTATATGCTATTGCTTTACCAATACCTTTTGTTGCTCCTGTAATAACAACTGTTTTGCCTTTCATATCTGACATCTTATGCTCCTACTATTTTATAGTTTTTTATACTCTCTTCAATCTTTTTCATATTCTCAGTACTTGGGGCAACAAGAGGCAGACGATACTCTAGTGTTGGGGTGAGTCCTGCAATATACATAGCTGCTTTAATAGGAATAGGATTGCTCTCACAAAACATCACTTTATTTATAGGATACAAAGCGTCATTAATAGCTTTAGATTCTTTAAAGTTACCATCAAGGGCAGTATGTACTAATTGGCTTTTCATATCAGGAAGCAAATTTGCAGTCACCGAAGTAATACCTTTACCACCATTTGCAAGTATAGGATAATCAATAGCATCATCCCCAGAAAATAGATATAAATCAGGTCTAGCAGAGAGTAACTCTATCGTGCGTTCAATAGAGCCTGTAGCCTCTTTGATACCATAAATATTTTCTACATCATCAAAGAGTCTAATCACTGTGCTTGGTAGAATATCTACACCTGTACGCCCTGGAACATTATAGAGCATAAAAGGGAGTTCAACAGCTAAAGCAATAGCTTTGTAGTGTTGATAGAGTCCCTCTTGGCTAGGTTTATTATAATAAGGGCTTACAGAAAATATTGCATCTACACCACAAGACTGGGCATGCTTTGCTATATCTATAGCTTCATGTGTAGCATTACTTCCTGCTCCTGCTAGAACCTTTGTATTAGTATTTTTACAGACTTCTACGGCTATCTCTATACATCTTTTATGTTCATCATGGCTTAGAGTTGCACTCTCACCAGTAGTACCTACAGGACAGACCGCATCTGTGCCATTATTGATTTGTCTCTTGATCAGAGTAGCATAAGTGGCTTCGTCAAGCTTGCCATTTTTAAACGGTGTAATAAGTGCTGTCGTGGCACCAGTAATATAATCAGACATTTATCTTTTTCCTAGGTTGTTTACTTTTCTAATGCAATTTTATCTAATTTCTCTTGATATTAGTTTTTATTTCTTATGGTTTGAACTGTTTCTTCTATGATTTTGGTGTGGTGAAGCATTATGTGCATCTCCACTTCTTTTGCTTCTAGGCTTAGAGTTATTGCTTCTGCCATTACTTCCACCTCTTTGACCTCTTTTTTTCTGAATAGGTTCTGCTTTTATAGATGGATCTGGTATAAAATCATCAAGAATCTCTTTTGGAATATCTTTTTTGATAAGTCTCTCTATACCTCTAAGAAGCATCTTCTCATCCACACAGACCAAAGAGACCGCCTCACCCTCATTTCCTGCTCGACCTGTACGACCAATACGATGCACATAATCTTCTGCAACACTTGGGAGTTCAAAGTTCACAACATGGGGGAGTTGGTCTATATCTATTCCTCTTGCAGCAATATCTGTAGCCACAAGCACACGCATCGAGCCATTTTTAAATTGTGCAAGAGCTTTTGTTCTAGCTCCTTGGCTTTTGTTTCCATGAATGGCTACAGCATTTATCATACAGTTTTGTAGATATTCAGTGAGCTTATTAGCACCATGTTTTGTGCGAGTAAAGACCAAAACTTGTTTCCACTCTTCTTCTTTGATAAGCTGGACAAGTAACTCTTTTTTGCGTTTACAATCTACAGGATAGACTTTTTGTGCAATAGTCTCAGCAGAGGTATTTCTGCGGGCTACTTCTATATGTTTTGGAGAACGCAATAACCCATCAGCTAGTCTTTTAATATCATTAGAGAAAGTAGCAGAGAAGAGTAGGTTTTGACGATCCTTAGGAAGTTTAGCAAGTATTTTTTTGATGTCATGGATAAAACCCATATCAAGCATTCTATCAGCTTCATCAAGAATTAATGTATCCACACTTGATAAATCAATAGCTCTTTGTCCTACTAAGTCTAAGAGTCTACCAGGAGTAGCTATAACTATATCTACTCCTCTTCTAAGTGTAGCAATTTGTGGATTAATACCAACTCCACCAAAAATTACAGTTGATTTAAATGATAAATGTTTGCCATATATAGCAACACTCTGGGCTACCTGAGCAGCTAATTCACGAGTAGGAGTAAGTATTAGAGCTTTGACTTTTGGTTTGCCTTTAGATTCAGGCATTTGGCTAAGTTTTTGAAGTAAAGGAAGAGTAAAACCAGCAGTTTTACCCGTTCCTGTTTGTGCTCCTGCTAATACATCACTACCGTTAAGTATAATAGGAATAGCTTGTTTTTGTACAGGTGTAGGCGTAGTATAGCCTTGTTCAGATATAGCCTTTAATAGAGACTCGGATAAGCCTAAGTTAGAAAATGACATAGTAATAGTACCTTTGGTTATTAAGTATAAAATAGTTCAGATAGTAATCGAAGAAGTACGAAAAACGAAGAATAGCTAAAATAAAGCGAAGTATACCATAATTCTTGACTAATAGGGGTGATAATTTTTGCTACAACCTCTCTCAAAGCCAAAACCTCATAAAATACAAACCAACCAATCAAGGAACATACATGCCATTTACCTTATTCAACTTCTCTGCTCCTTTGCAAAAAGCAATCAAATCAAATAACTACATAGAGCCTACAGCTATACAAAGCAAAGTAATACCGCATATTCTTAGCCATAAAGATATTATAGCCCAAGCTCAAACAGGAAGTGGAAAGAGTGCTAGTTTTGTATTGCCTCTTTTGGAGTTGTGGTCTAGGGATATAGATGAGGGCAAAGCCAAGATAAAGATAGTAGTTCTTACACCCACGCGTGAACTCACTCAGCAGATAGCTCAATCATTTACTACGCTAGGGGCTTTTTTGGGGGAGACCTCTTATGCGTTTGCTAGGAGACCTAAGGTTGTGACTCTTATAGGGGGTGAGAGCATAGGAGACCAACTCTATACTTTGCAAAAAGGCTGTGATATTGTGGTGGCTACAACAGGGCGTTTTCTTGATATAGTGAGTAAAAAACAGATAAATCTCTCTTTTGTCAAATATCTTGTATTGGATGAAGCCGATAAGATGCTTAATATTGGATTTGATAAAGAGCTTGACCTTGTGCTAGAGGTACTTCCCTCTAAGCGTCAAAATCTCCTTTTTTCTGCAACCTATCCACCTAAAATGCAAACTATAGCTTCTCGTATTACAGAAGATGCCATAGAGATAAGCATAGATAATGCCAAACCCACAGTTTCGCAGATAAGCCAAAGAGTGATAGAGGTCAACCCACATAACAAAAGTGCACTGCTTCGCTACTTGCTCAAAAAACATAAATTCAAACAAGTACTTGTATTTATGGCAAGTAAGAGAGCTACAGATAATATTGCTCGTAAATTTAGAAAAATTGGTTTTTTAGCAGACTCTTTTCATGGAGATTTAGACCAAGAAGACCGCAACTATACACTCAAAGAGTTCAAAGAGAAAAAATTACAGATTCTATTTACCACAGATTTGGTCTCAAGAGGGCTTGATATAGCAGATGTCTCTTGTGTTATTAATTATGATTTACCCCGTTCACCCGCAGATTATATCCACCGCATAGGACGCACAGCAAGAGCAGGGAAAGAGGGTATGGCAATCTCTTTTATAGGACACGAAGAACAAGCACATTTTAAACTTATAGAAAAACGGAGTCAAATTGCATTAGTTAGAGAACAAATCAAAGGCTTTGAACTCACAGGAGATGCCCCCATCAAAGAGAGAGGCAAAGCCCCTATCAAAGGGAAGAGAAAAAGCAAAAAAGATAAGCTTAGAGAACAGGCTTCTTTGTAAAAACTAGTATCTTTCGTAAAGGTACTCAGCCATTTGAGCAGACTCTTCATCTGTCATAACACCTTTGAGTGTTGGCATAAGACCAAACTCTTTGATAGCTTTTTTGCCATATAGAGATTTTCTTTTGTCTGGGTTATTTATATAGTTTTGGATAAATGCAACAAACTCTTCTTGGGTTTTTGCTTTTGTTTTGAGTTTAGTGATAAGGTCTGTAATATAGGGTGCTGGTGAGATATATTTATATTCTCCTTGAAGGTCTATCGTGACTCCACTTACTGTTGCATGACAGACAGAACAGTGCTTTTTAAATAACTCTTCTCTTGGGTCAATGGCTTTTACTGTTTTTTCAGGTGTAATCACCTCATTTTTGCCATAATCAGAGTAGAGGTAGTTACTTAATATAAGAATCTCTTCTTGAGTTAAAGCACCTTTGAGTGTTGGCATAAGACCAAACTCTTTGATAGCTTTTTTGCCATATAGAGATTTTCTTTTATCGGGATTATTTATGTAGCTCTCAATAAAATTAGCAAACTCCTCTTTGCTTTCGGTTTTTGTTTTTAACTTTTTTATTAAATCATCAATATAAGGTGCTGGAGATATATTTTTGAATTCACCTTGGAGGTCAATGCTCACACCAAGTACTGTTGCATGACAACTTGAACAGTTTTTTGAAAATAAATCAGCTCCTGATTGGGCATAGAGTATAGATGTAGAGAGCGTTGCAAACACCATTAAAGTTTTTATTTTCATGATTTGATACCTTATTTTAAGTTAATCTTTAGACAAATTATACAAAAATCAATATAAATGTATTATTAATTAATCTTAATAAAGATATAATTTTGACAAATAACATATTATTGAGGTTAATGAATGGAAATTGAAGTATCAAGAAGGAAATTTTTACAAGGAAGCGTTGCACTTTCTATAGTGGGTGCTTCATCTATAGGTTCAGTAAGTCTTCTTTCAAATGAAGAGAGCCAAAAGAGTACCAAGGGTACGGTAGATAAAATACCTACACTGTGTGAGATGTGTATCAACAAGTGTGCTGCTACGGCAAAAGTGGAAAACGGTATACTTACCAAATTAGACCCGAATCCACAATTCCCAAAATCAAAAAATATGTTATGTGCTAGGGGTGTGGCAGGTATTCATGCACTGTATGACCCAGATAGACTTAAATATCCAATGATTAGAGTAGGCAAAAGAGGAGATGGCAAATTCAAAAGAGTCACATGGGATGAAGCCTATGAAGCTATTTTGAATGGAACAAAAGATTTCAAAGGATTAAGTACTATCTTGGACGAAGAGAAAGATAATCGCTCAACCATTGGATTTTGTGCTGGTGAGGGGATGGGAGAGCATACTTATAAGAGCTTTATAGCAAATAAAGTAGGCTCTACAAACTTCTTAAATCATGCATCAATCTGTCTGCAAACGGCAATTGCTGGATATACTTTGACTATTGGCTCTTATGGTCAAGCTGACTTAGCCAATGCCAAATATGTTATTATGGCAGGAGCAAATAGAGCAGAAGCTATACTTACTCCTGATACTATGGATATATTCAAAAGAACCAGAGGAAGAGGTGCAAAACTTATCTGTATCGATCCAAGGTTTACAAATACAGCTGTTCAGGCTGATGAGTGGCTAGGAATCAAAGTTGGTACTGATTTGGCTCTGGTATTGGCTTTGACTTATGTTGTTATCACTGAAGTCCTCTATAACAAAGAGTTTGTAGCACATAATATGAATGATTTTGAACTCTATAAAGAGCATATTCTTTCACATAAATATACTCCTGAGTGGGCAGAAAAAATCACAGGGATAAAAGCCAATAAAATTAGAACTATTGCTAGAGAATTTATGGCAAATGCACCACAGTCTATCTATTATCAAGGCAGAAGAACAGCTTGGAGCAAACAAGATTTTCAACTTAGAAGAGCACAATCAATCTTTACCTCTCTTGGTGGGGGAATTGATGTTAAAGGTGGTATTGTTTTTGGAAAAAAACTCCCTTTAGGAAGCCATGAAGTCAATACACCACTTTATGAAAATGCAAAAGGAAGAATAGAAAAAGATGTTGCAGCTATAGTTGGTTCTACGGGTTCTTGGATTGGATGGAGAAATAAAGTTATAGAAAAAAAATCACCTTATCCAATTAGAGCTATGTTTACTTACAAACAAAACCCAATGTTGAGTGTGCCTGATACTGCAAAAACAAAAAAATTATTCTCTATAATGGATCTTGTTGTTACGATTGATACAATGCCAAGTGATACAGTTATTATGAGTGATGTTGTATTGCCAGAGTGTAGTTACCTAGAGAGAGAAGACCCTGTGAAGTCATTTGGAGGGATAGAGCCTTCTCTTGCAATTAGAAACAAGGTTATAGAGCCTCTTTATGAGAGTAAAGCAGTTTTTGACATTTTAAAAGGTTTATCTAAAAAGATTTCAAAACCGCTTTGGGAAATTACCAAAAAGTATGATGGAGATGTTCAAGATGAGATTAAAGATAGAACAGAATCAGTCGTCTACAAAGAGGATGGTTTTGATCTTACTGATATGTTTATACACTCACAAGAAGAGATAAATAAAGAGATGGTTGTAAGCAAACATGGAGAAGAGGCGTATAAAACTCTAAAAGAGAAGGGTGTCTATTATCCAGATATGGATAAGTATTTCAAACAGACATCTACAAATGAGTATGAGTACTATCCTGAAGATAAAAAATATTATACAGTAAGTAAAACAGACCAAATTGAGAATTTAGATAATGATGTATGTGTTGATAGCAAATCTATAGCTGCTGTAAGAAAATATATGAATACAAGCTCCAAAAAGATTGAGTGTAACTTAGCATCAATGACAAAAAGAGGTGTCGATGCTATGCCTACATGGAACAAAGAGCAACATCAAGAAACTGCTCAAGGTAAGTTTAAATTTATTAGTGGAAGACATGCACAGTTTACACAAAACTCTACACAAAATAATGCCATGCTTTTGGATTTGATAAGAGAGAATTATATTTGGATTAACAAAGATCAAGCAGATGAAAAAGAGATAAAACATGGTGATTTAGTTGAGGTTACAAGCAAAACGGGCAAAGTACATATCAAAGCCTATCCTACAAATAAAATCATTAAAGATGTGGTATTTTATGTCCATGGATTTGGTGCTACAAGTGAATATTTGACACTAGCTCATAGAAATGGCTCTAGTGATAATCTGATTATAGAAGATGCTATAGAGCCTGTATTTGGTTCTGCAGCTATGCATGAAACGCAAGTAGAGATAAGAAAGGTTAACTCATGAATTTTGCTATGGCATTAGACTATCAAAGTTGCATAAACTGTAAAGCATGTGAAGTTGCATGTAAAGAAGAAAATGGCGTACAATTAGGTGCAGACAAACAGAGAATTTGGGTAGGTCAGACCGAAAAGTCTATATTTGGAAACCCTTTTGTAAACTATTACCCTTCTCAATGTAACCACTGTATTGATGCTCCTTGTGTGGATGTTTGTCCTACTCAAGCGAGTTACTTTAATGATGGTGGACTTGTGATGGTCAATAAAGATAAATGTATTCTTTGTAAAGGGTGTATGGAAGCCTGTCCTTATGATGCACGGTATGTAGATGATAAATATGTAGCAGTTGATAAGTGTACATTCTGCTATGACACAAGAATTAGCGAGGGTGAATTTACAACAGCGTGTCAGGCTACTTGCCCCACAAAAGTAAGGCTCTTTGGTGATTTGGATGATGAAGATGGAGAGCTAGTTCAAGTGCTTAAAAAGAGAAAGTTCTTTGTACTAAAAGAGTCAGATGATACCGTGCCTAAGTTATTTTATCTCTTTCCTGAAGATCAAAACTTTGCAATTAACTCTATTGCAGAAGATACAACCATTCATACATGGGATAGTTTTAAACCGCTTATTGACAAAGCTACAAGCAAAAGGAGCAAACAGTGGAAAAATTTAATATAGCTGGTATCGAGATAAATAGAGTCTCTTTCTTTGAACTATTTTTTAATAAAACAATGTTCTTAGCTTATATTTTATTGGCTTTTGGAGTCTTTGGAATATATGAAATTATCTTAGAGAGATACTTTCTCTTGACTGCAAATGCTTTTGATGCTGGATTACACCAAGGGAGCAAAGATGTGGCTTTAGCTATGAGAGAGGCTATCTTTGGTGCAGGAGGAGAGGTAAAAAGAGAGAGTCCTTGGACCTTGTATATTGTGAACTATATGTATATGATATACACAGGGAGTGGTATTATATTTTTAGTAACTTTAGCAGAACTTGTAAATTTTGAGATTCTCAAAAAGAGAGCAGCAGGATTTTTGACTCTAGGACTTGCTATGGTTTTTGCTGGACTCTTTACTATTATATTTGATTTAAATATGTTAAATATGCAATGGATGCTACTCACTCCCAATATTGGTTCTGGTATGTGGCTTATGTTGCCACTCTATTTGATATATATTCCATTTGTTATGTTTGAAATTTATCTATTATTAACAGATAATAAAAAATTAGTCAAAAAAATAGCCTTGGTTATTTTAGTTGTAGGCATTTTTATTGATATTGCAGAGTACTATATTCAAGCAAAACTTTTTGATATGAACACTGCTAGACACTTATGGACAACCTATCCAAATCTACCACTCTACTTTATCTTATCATCTTTTCTCGCAGCGATTGGAGTTATGATTTTATACTCATTTATTGCATATAAAAATAACTCAAAAGATGATTTTGACCTTTTATTAAGAACGCTAAGAAGATTGGCACTGATATTAATATTTGTAATTGCATTTTATGAAGCCGTTTCATTTCTTTTTATAGATAAAAAATGGGCAAGTGTCATCTTGTTTGAAGGATTTGCTTATCAGTTCTATCTTTATATAGTACTTGCCATTGTATTGCCTCTTTTGACTATTGTTTTTCAATTAATACGAAGAAATGTGAATAACTTTTTAATGATTTTTATGTCATTGTCAATAATTATAGGCTCATATATCTCACGATATATATTTGTGTATGGTGGAAATGCGTATCCTATGAGTGATAGATTTGGAACAGGCTTTCAAAAATATAGTGAATATGAGATAATAAATAGCTTTATATACAATATTCCACCTATTTCTGAAATCTGTATCGTAATTGGTTCATTTGGAGTAGCAATTGCTGTTTATAAAATTTTTGATACTTTACTAAGTGTCTCTAAAGTACGCGAACATTAAGGAGTGTGTCAAGTCATAATCTGCTATAATTGATTCTAATTACTTAAAGGAATTTATATTATGCATGATTTTCATACTCTTGATGATGAGACCAAACTACTATACCATCAACGACTCAGCACAGCTGTCAAATCTTTTGGTGGGGTAAACTTTTTTTTGCAACTCCTAGAAGAGATTCGTGCAACTACCCCTCATCCTCTTGTAGCTAAGAATAGTGAATTTAACTTTTATCTAGGAAATATCAAATGGAATAAAGTGATTTTTCAAGATAAAGTTACACTTTTGATGAAGGTACGCGTAGAAGTAAATGAAGAGAATAATCTCCTCCCATCCAAAGATGATAAGCAATATAAAAAAGTTTTAAATCTTGTAAGAACCCTCAAACCACTCACCTTTACTATTACACCAACAAACCCAGAAGATGGTGATGGATTTACCCTGCGTCCTTTTGAGGTAATAGGTGACACCACTACAACCCTAAATCCTCTATTTGAGATACTATTTTTTACTTCGGTAGAGAGAGTAAAAAAGATATTGGCGTATAAGCCAAAAGAACAAGAGTAACTATCTTCTTCTTCTGCTTCTATAGCTTTTGTCTCCTCTTTTGCTTTTGTTGTGGCAGTTGTCGCAGATTGAAAAGCGGTAGCTAAAGTCGAGGACTTTGTTGCATCTACGGCATTTTTTGACAAAGTGACCTTTTTTGAGAGAGTTTTCTATAAATTTATTTATGCGTATTCGGGTCTGTTTGGCTTTTGCTGTATCTTTAAATGAATCAGGGAACTTAAAAGAGAGCCATAGATATAGAGATATTTCTCTTACTCTATCTTCTGCATTCAAGAGCATATCATTGGTTTGAGCAAAAGCAGGGAGGTCTCTTGGTGGGAGATAGAGTACCAAAGATTGAGCCTCTATATTGCGAATGTAGCGATGAAATACTGACTCTATATAGGGCGAAGAGATACTAGCAGGAGCGCAACTTAGGAAATATCTTGTTCTTAGGTCTAGGGTATATTCGTCTACTATAGAGGCTATCTCTAGCATAGAATCAATATTGGCAGCGATAAAAGGTCCATCAAACTCCATGTTTTCTACAAAAAATGTAAGAATATCTGTAATATTATCTGTCTCTAATATCTCACCAATTAGCAGTACATGCTCCAAGCTTGCCATAACAGAAAAGGGTAACTCTATAGAGGGAAGGGGCTTGTGAAACTGTTTTGTAATGGTTTTGAGGGCGTGTTCGTCTATGGCTCCTACTTCTCCAAACTCTTCTAATCCATACCGTCCTGCTCTTCCTGATATTTGTACTACCTCAGAGGGGGTGAGTTCTCTTCGTCTAAGACCATCAAATTTATTATCTTTGGCAAAAAGGAGTCTTTTGATAGGTAAATTAAGCCCCATAGCAATAGCATCTGTAGCCACAAGTACGCTACTTTCACCTTCTCTAAATCTCCTTGCCTCTTCTCGTCGTACTTCAGGAGAGAGATTTCCATAGATTACTGATACGCTATAGGTAGCTGAGAGTTGCTGTTTGAGAGAGAGGACTTCTCTGCGAGAAAATGCCACAAGAGCAGTCTGTTTTTGCACTTTATCCAGAGGAATAGGGTCTTTGAGAAGCTCTAAAGGATTTTTGCGTTCAAATTCTACTACTTCTAACGGCTCTTCTAAGTATTTACAAAGAGCTTCTACAGCCAAAAGAGCATTTGGAGAGCCTGTGAGGATAACAACTTTTGCAGGAACTCCAATAAGAGCATTTGCCCAAGCCCACCCTCTGTCTCTATCATCTATCATCTGTATCTCATCTATCACACAGAGATCTACTTCTACGCTATTATTAAGCATCTCAATGGTAGAAGAGATATGTGTAGACTCTTCATCTATAATCTCCTCTTCTCCTGTAATAAGTGAGATGCCTATTCCCTCTTTACGCAGATTCTCATACCCCTCTAGTGCCAAGAGTCGCAAAGGTGCAAGGTAGTATCCTGTTTCTGCTTTTTTGAGCTGTTGTAAGGCACTATAAGTTTTCCCACTATTTGTAGGACCTAGATGAAAGATAATCTTTCGTTTGAGAGACCGTGCAAGAGGAAAGAGATTTTTGAAGTCTCTAATAGTTTTTGCCAAAAGCTCTTCTCGCATCTGTTTGGCTTTGAGAGGTTTGATATATTCACTAAAATGGTAGAGTATTCTGCGTCTGCTTTTTTCTTTGATTTTAAGGTTTTGGCTACTTTGTATTTGTGGAAGAATAAACTGTATAATAGAATCTTCTATCTTTTGAGCAGGGAGGTCTAAGCCTTTTGCTACTTCTTGCATCTCATCATAGAGGTCATCTACTGTGGCATTAAAGAGTTGTATTGTATCTTCATTGAGTGAGTTGAAGTCTCTACTAATAGGTAACTCTTCTTCTTGCCAAATATCTCCATAGAGTAGGTTTTTGGTGTAGGATACGGCAATAGTATAGTGAAGCTCTGCACCAAAAAGAAGAAAGGTTTTTGGTTTTTCTATAATATAGTGGTCACTACTCTCAAAAACTATATAGTTACTATTGATACCCATAATAATCTCTTCTATCAAAGTCATAGAGAGCGGAATATGATAGAGGTCTGCCTCTGGAGGCATTGCTTTGATATGTGTGATAATTTGCTCTTGGGTGAGCCACTTATGCTCTTTGCTATTGAGCTTTGTTACAAAAAGAGTAATCTCTTCTTGCTTCTTATCAACTATCATCTCTTTTTCTATCAGTAACAACTGCTCCATCGAGGCATCATCTCTTGGCTCATAGTTATCTAGTCCCATAGGCAAAGAGGTACTTAGGAGTTTTTTGGAGAAGTCTATCTCTTGCATAGCAAACTTATAACTCTCATAAAAGTTCATTTGACCGAGTGTATCAAACGAGACATCAATTGCCAACTCCAAAGAAAAGATACGATTTTGCATACGAATATATTTGAGTTTTGATGCTACTTTCTCTTCTGTTATTTTGGCTCGTTTGGTATCAATAAAGGAGTCTAATATGGCTTTCTCTTCTTCAGAACTATGAGGTATAGACCCAAGGAGAGAGACTATTTTTTCTACTTTATCTAACGCATCTATATTGATTATTTTTTTTCCCTCTCTTGGAGAGACAACTTGGCGAAGATACCGTACTATCTCTTCTCTTGTTCTATGGTCTGCTTCACTCCATACTCTGCGTAAGCCTCGAACCATCTCCTCTTTGTCAAGTGTAGGAAGATTGAGTTCTAGGAGCATACATATCTCTATAAGCTTGGCTTCACTTAGAGTAGTAATCCCCTCATCAAAAGGTAACCCATCAAAAAAGTTACGAACTTTATTATTGAGTTTTATTAGATACTTCCTTTTTTTATTTGCCATTTTGTTGGGATAACCATAGTTTGAGTGTCTCTACCTGTTCTAAGACTCTTATGGTCGCTGTGCCACCTTGGGATTCTCTTGCATTCATAGACGCACGGTTATCCAAGAGTGCTACTACATCCTCTTGGATTCGTGCATCTATACTTTGGAGGTCTTCTAGGGAGAGTTGGGATATATCCAAACCTTTCTCTTGGGCTAAATTTACGGCATTTCCTGTAATATGATAGGCATCTCTAAATGGCAAATCAGCCTCTTTGACAAGATAATCAGCCAAGTCAGTAGCACTAAGGTGTCCTATCATACACGCTGATTGCATCTGCTCTTCATTGACACGCATATCCAAAATCATCTCATTGAGTACTTGCAAAGAGAGTAGGGCGGTGCGTACAGAGTCAAACACTCCCTCTTTGTCCTCTTGCATATCTTTATTATATGCCAAAGGAAGCCCTTTCATCACAGTAAGAAGAGAGATGAGGTTTCCATTAACTCGTCCCGTTTTTCCTCTAAGGAGTTCTGGTATATCAGGGTTTTTCTTTTGAGGCATTATGGAACTACCTGTAGCATGTCTATCTGAGAGTGTAACCCATCCAAACTCACTCGCAGACCAAAAAATAAGCTCTTCACTCAAACGGCTAATATGCATCATCATAGTACTAATATTAAAGAGTATCTCTAGGGCAAAATCTCTATCACTTACAGTATCAAGACAATTGAGCGTAGGTGCTGTAAAGCCTAGTTTTTCTGAAGTAATCTCTCTGGATATTGGGTGGGGCGTACCTGCTAGGGCTGCACATCCTATAGGTGAGTAGTTATTGCGTTCATAGGAGCTAACAAATCTTTCGTAGTCTCGCTTAAACATACTTGCATACGCCATAAGATGATACCCAAAGTTAATAGGTTGTGCATGTTGGAGATGTGTCATTCCAGGGAGCATTACACTACTGTTTTCTTCGGCTTTTTGGACAAAGCTATTGATATTAGTAAGTAGTAACTCTGCAATCTCTTGCGTCTTGTTTTGTACAAAGAGTCTAAAATCTAGTGCCACTTGGTCATTTCTACTCCGAGCAGTATGGAGCCGTTTGCCACTATCTCCAATAAGCTGTGTAAGCCTCTTTTCTATAGCCATATGAATATCTTCATCTCCATCATCAAAGTTAAATTCTCCAGATTCAATCTCTGCTTTGACCTCAGAGAGTCCTCTATCAATGGCTTCAAAATCTTCTTGGGATATAATCCCTTGTGTTGCCAACATAGATGCATGGGCTTTAGAGCCTTCTATATCTTCAGCATATAAAATTTTATCAAACGGTAATGAGTCATTGAGGGCTTTAAGAAGCTCAGAGCTTTGTGTAGAAATTCGAGCAGATGCAATATTTTTTGACACGGAATAATCCTCTATTGAAGTAATGGAGATATTTTATCGTAATTATGGTTATTGTTACTAAAGATTTACTTTTTGTTACTCGTTATTGGAGTTGTCTTTGTACAATTAGGAACTTAACTTAGATGAGTTTATTTATCATTTGGGTTCAAATTTATATACTCTAAGGATTTACGATGGATATGAAAAATATTGAAGCAAAATTAGAAGAAATTTTAGAACTCAATGGTGCATTAGCTACATCTCTTTTTGATTGGAAAAGTGGTATGGTTTTGGGTATGGCTACTTATAGTAATTTTGATATTGAACTTGCATCTGCTGGAAATGCAGAAGTGGTCAAAGCCAAAATGGCTACTATGGATAGTCTTCATCTTACAGGAAGTATTCAAGATATTATGATTACTCTGACCGACCAGATACATATTATTCATGTCTTAGAGTCTAATCCTGAACTTTGTCTCTATGTAGCATTAGAATCTACCAAATCAAACTTGGCACTTGCAAGACATAAACTTTCTACAGTGGCTCAAAGTTAATCTTTTGTTTGGAGTTGAATCTTTGTACTTTATAGAGTTAATTGATGAATAACTTTTTGGATTTTACTCTGTACGAGTACTAGATTTGTCTCTTCTGTATTAAATATTACATAGATAAGAAAATCTCTCTCTTGACTCAAATGAACAGTGCGTGTGATATGAATTTGATTTTCGTATAATACAACAACATCTTCCATATCATGTCTAGTATCTAACTCTTTTATTGTTTTTAGTATGGTGTTGGGGGTTTTCATATTATTGATGGAGGCTGTTCTTATGGTAAAATCATTATGACTTATTGCACTGAGGATGATTTCACTTCTCCAATCCATAAAAGAGACAGCAATGGCTCCTTTGTATTCCATAATCTCTTTTAATGCTTGTTCTATCTTCTCTATATCTATATTATTTTGAATTATAAATTTATCTAGTAGTCTTTTTTCAAAAATATTGATTTTTTCTGACATAATGCAACTCCTAAAAGTTTAATTTCTAATTTTACAAATATAACTCTAATAGTGAGTAACAGAAAGTAAATATTTAGTAACAATACTCAAAAGATAGACCCACTTATGGGGTGAGTTTATCTTTTGTATTACTATCTTTACTCACCAAAGTTAATGCCAAGATGAAGAGCTGTTTTAAACTCATCGGTATCTCGTGTTACCTGTTTTCTTAGATGTGCCATCTCTTCTAATGGAGTAGATTTTATCTTGTTTTTAACAATAGAAACGGTATTACCATACTCTTCATCTTTAATCAATTCAGCAGCAAAGGCACCAAAATTTGTGGCTAATATTCTATCAAGTGCCGAGGGAGTGCCTCCTCTTTGTGTATGTCCAGGGACAGTAACACGCGTATCAAATCCTAATTTTTTATTGATTTGTTCTGCTAATCTATACGATACTGTATGGTATTGCATTTCTAGTCTGTGCTTTTCAAATGCTCGCTTTTTCATTTGAGCCTCTTTGATAGTTTTGGCTCCCTCTGCAATAACTATTATAGAGAAGTTTTTACCATGTTTTTGACGCTCAAGGAGTGCTTCGTAGATACTCTCTAGTGAATAAGGAACTTCAGGAATCAAAACAATATCCGCCCCACCTGCAAGTCCTGCATAGAGTGTGAGCCAACCAGCTTTATTTCCCATGAGTTCAATAATCATAACTCTATCATGCGAAGATGCTGTTGTATGGATTTTATCAATCACATCTGTAGCTATATCTACCGCAGAGTGAAAACCAAAAGTATACTCAGTACCATAAATATCATTATCTATTGTCTTAGGAAGAGCAATCACATTTAACCCCTCTTCTCGCAGTAGATTGGCATTTTTGTGTGTGCCATTGCCACCTAGAGTTACCAAGCAGTCTAACCGCATTCTATTATAGTTCTCAACCATATTAGCGACTTTGTCGATACCATCTTCATCAATAGTTCTCATATCTCTATAGGGAGTTCGTTTAGACCCTAGCATTGTGCCACCAAGTGTTAAGATGCCAGAAAAATCAGATGGTATCATCTCATAGTAGTCACCATCTATTAAACCTCTATACCCATTACGAATACCAACAAATTCACAATCAAACATGGCATAAGAAGATTTTGCAAGTCCGCGAATCGCAGCATTAAGTCCTGGACAATCACCACCACTAGTTAAGATACCAATGCGTTTTTTCATTTTTTCCCTTTGTATGTTAAAATAATAAATATTTCTATTACTTATTTAAAATTGAATGAATCAAGGTGGCATTATACTATTTTTTTATATTTTTTTGAAATTAAAGAGTTGAAATTTTAGGCTTTTGTCAAGAACTATAGACCTGCTGTTTAATCTCCACTTTTTAAACCTAACAAGATATAAAAATTGAACAAAAAAGTGATACAATTACTCTTAAGAAAGCTAAGTCATTAGATGCGTATTTTATAGATGTAGATAATAGAATGAAGAGAAATAGTATTATCTAATTGGCTTATTAAAATCTTCTATTTCTATAGATTATTGGAAAGGTTTAAAAGTGAAGATTGAATGGCAGGGGCGTAGAGTTTATAATGATAGACCCCTTTACAGGGATAAAAACTACTCTTTCTATTTTTACGAATAAAGAGGAAAAAATTATAACAAAAGAGGAAAATTATGTTGGTACTTACTTATCTATTTCTATTGATACTATTTGTGATATTCAGTATTTTATTTTATTATGGAATGTTAGCTATTTTAAATTATAGAAAAGAGATACAGAATAAAGAACACTATCCAATTGTCTTGGCGATGACATTGATATCCATTCCTATGGCAGTAAAATATTTTTCATTTGATACATTTTTAGTGTCAATAGTAAATAAAAGTGGATTTATAACCTTACCGTCACCCAAAAATGATATCTCTACAGTCATTTTCTATTTTGCATATATTTTAGCTATGCTAGGACTATCGTATATCTTTTATAAATTTAAAAATAATAAAGTTGAAGAAGCAATCCCCTACATCCCTCATCAAGAGATAGAGTTTCCAACAGATGAAATAATAATAAGTCCTATTTTTCATGAGAGAATTAAAAAGTTATTTGAATTAAAATATACAACTAACAGATTACATCTAGAGTATGATGACAAAGAAAAGATTCTGATTGGAGAGTATGCAGAAGCAATTCATGGCTATAGATTTATTATCTATTGTGATGATAAATCAGCAGAAGTATTAAAAAGAGAACAAGATGATATTTTTATGAAGCTAGAAGAGATAAATGAGAACTATAAGACAAAAAAGACTGAATTTTATGAAGTGAAATATTTATATTTTATACAAAAAGGTAATTTTGAAGAAAATCATAGCAAGTTACAATGTTATACCGAAGATAGCTATATAAATAGTATGATTGATTTTACAAGTTACCTAAGAAAACAGATAGAACTTTTTGGAGATACTAAAACCGATATAGGTGGTCATACTTTGGAAGATTCTTTTATTTTGCCATTTTATAATGAGGGTCAAGAAAATTTGGCTCAATATTTGGATAATTGGTTAGAAGAAGATAGCTATAAACATATCACTCTATTAGCTGATTATGGCATGGGAAAAACAACTTTTTTAAAATATTATACGCAATCTTTATCTAACAAGATTTTAAATGGAGAAGATTTCGTACGCTACCCTATCTTTATCTCTCTTACCAATACATCTCCTATGAGCAATGACGGTATCGGTACAAAAATAGAGAGTTTCGTATCAAAAGAGTTAGGTGTTAATTACGCCTTGTTTGAGCAGTTGGTACATTTGGGTAAAATTGTTTTTATATTAGATGGTTTTGATGAGATGGGATTTATTGGGACAGAACAAACTCGCTTTGCACAGTTTAGCTCTATTTGGAAATTAGCAACTAAAAACAATAAGATACTCATCTCTGGAAGACCCAGCTATCTCCCCACAGATTTTGAGCGTGAAAATGTATTAAATATCATAGATAAAAGTAAACAAGATATACAAATACGCCCTTTTAGCGAAGTGATAAAGTTGGATGATTTTAATATCAATCAGATAGAAGAAACACTTAATATCTATTATCAAGATGAGATGGAAGCTAAACAATATATGGAATATATCCATAAAAATGAATCTATTTTAGATTTGTGTAAACGCCCATCTATGCTACACATGACGATGTTTATCTTACCTGCACTTTATAAAGATAATCCAATAAGTAGAGTAACTTCATCTATGATAATGGATAAGTATATAGAATATTGGATTGGACGACAAGAGAAAAAAAAGATAAATGGATTTTTTAAAGATAATGATAACTATAAACAAAAATTTATCATCAATTTTTTTACCAAACTAGCAGGAAAGATGTATGAGGATGAGACTTTGATTGTCTCAAAACTGATATTAGATAGTTTGATAGGGGATGAAATCAAAAAATTAAAACTTGATATAATTTCTAGTGAAGATAATATTGAGGGCTTTAAAAATGAAATCTATACAGGCTATTTTATTGAGATAGATATAAATAAAGATGCTCATTTTAAATTTGTACATAAGTCTATCTTTGAATATTTTGTTTCTTTAGAGATTATAAATATTATCAAAGAAGAAAATTTTAACCATAATCTTTTTATGCTTGATTGGAGTAGTGAAATAGTTGATTTTATTGATGAAAGTATAGAAGAGAATGTTGATAAAAATAGTAAATATCCTGCATTAATAATGATTAGAGATAGTTGGATAGATAGAATATTGTTTATTCCTTTTACAAAAATTATTACAATAAAGAAAATTTTAGTCTCACTCTTACTATTCTATATTTTATTTTTTACAAATATAGGTTTTAACTCAGAAAGAAAGTCTTTAGAATTTGTTCAAATTTTTCTTCTTTTGATTCTTAGTTTAATAGGATTTATAATAGTGAAAAAAATGATAATCTTTTTGAATAAAAGATTATCATTTATCAAAAAAGCATACTACTTAGATTTTATTAAAAGAAGAACAAAAATAACAAATAGCCAATTAGGATATTTTTTTGATTTCTATTTTAGGGCTGTAAGGAATATTCAGTTTAATAATTTTATTTTTAATAAATTGACAATTAGAAACTTCACTTTTTCAAATTCAATGGTTAATGAAGTATCTTTTAAGCAATCCTTACTAAAAAGATTAACTTTCCATAATTGTCAAATTGATAATATTGATTTT
>JADGDQ010000047.1 GCA_016744805.1 Sulfurovaceae bacterium | reverse complement strand
GTAGGCTTTGTCGCAAGTAAAAAAATAGGGAATGCAGTTCATCGGAACAGAGCAAAACGCCTGTTGCGAGCACATTTTATTGAAAATATTGATCGCATTAAGAGTGGAAGCTTTGTTTTAGTTGCTAAGCCTAAACTTCTAGAAGTAGATTTTTTAGAAGTAAAAAAAACATATCTACAAGCACTTAAAAAGTGTCAAGCTCTCAATAATAACTACTCTCCCTTACAAGCATAAATAATTTTATTAAATATATGAATAATTTTATAATTATAAAAAGGTAAACAATTGGAACAATTAGATCTTCAGAAACGACTTATTATAGCATTAGCCCTTTCCTTTTTGGTTTTTGTTGGTTCAAGCTATTTTTTAGGGGGGAAACAAACTCCTAAGGCTCAACAAGACTCCAATGTCTCAACAAAACAAGAAAAAAGCAGTACTAATCAAGCACCTCAAGCAGTAAGTAATTCTGCATCTTTAGCACCACAAACAGTAAATACACCAAAACCTGTACCAGTTCAGAGTGCGGATAAAGTTCTAGTAACAGTAAAAGGTAAAAATTATATCTTTACTATTGATGAATTAGGTCGTATTTCACAAGCAACACTTCTTGCTAAAAAATATGTTGATGAAGATGGTAATAATATTAAACTTTTTGATACAACTCAAGTGAAGCCTTTAGAGATTAGATTTTCAGATACTAAACTCAATGATGAAGCGTTTAAAATTGCATATACTCCATCAGTTAAAGTATTAGAAGTAGGTGATACACCAGCACAGTTAATATTAACTCAAACGCTAACTGATGTTACTATTACAAAAGAGATTACTTTTTATGCTGATGGTCACTATGACTTAAATATTAAAACTACAAAACCTACGCCGTATTTCTTGACAACTGGTCATAGACCTGTAGCAGATGTATCTAACTATATTCTTGCTAAGGGTGCATTAATCAAAGGAGCTGATGGCATTATTACTACTATAGAAGATGGTGATGCTGTAGGTGATGAAAACTTTAATAGTGCTCTATTTGCTTCGGCATTTGACCGTTACTATACTTCATTCTTGTATAGTTTTGAAAAAGGTTTAGATGTAACTGTTGCTAAAGATCAAGGTGATGACCCACTTATTTTTGTTAAAGGAAATGAAAATCTTTTGGTTCATGGGTATATAGGGGCAAAAGATCATGAAACTCTTACGGCAATAAATCCTATACTTATAGATGTTATTGAGTATGGATGGTTTACTTTTTTAGCAAAACCTTTCTTTGCTGTAATGGCTTGGATTTACTCTTTTGTAGGTAATTGGGCTTGGGCTATTATCCTCTTTACACTTTTGGTAAAACTAATCTTATTTCCTCTCTCATATAAAGGGATGATGTCTATGAGTAAGCTTAAAGACTTAGCTCCTAAAATGAAAGAGATTAAAGAGAAGTACGGTAAAGACCCACAAAAAATGAATATGAAGATGATGGAGATGTACAAAAAACATGGGGCTAATCCTATGGGTGGATGTCTGCCACTTCTTTTGCAGATACCTGTATTTTTTGCTTTGTATCGAGTTTTATTAAATGCTGATGAGATGCAAGGTGCTGATGGAATCCTTTGGATTACTGACCTCTCTCAAATGGATCCATACTTTATACTTCCTATCTTGATGGGTGCATCTATGTATTTTCAGCAAAAAATTACGCCAAGTAATATTACTGATCCACTTCAAGAGAAGATATTTAAGTTTTTCCCTGTGATTATGACAGTGTTCTTTATTACCTTCCCTTCAGGATTGGTTCTTTACTGGTTAACAAATAATGTTTTATCTATTGCGCAACAGTACTATATTAATATAGCGTATGAAAAACATAAAGTAGCTGCGGCTGCTGCAATAGCAGTTGCCAAAGATAAAAAGAAGGATATCTAATGAAAAGAATAGAGGCTCCTACTCTAGAAGAGGCTTATGAAAAAGCAGCACGCTCTTTAGAGTGTTCAATTACAGAACTTCATTATGAGGTTATTCAACACCCATCTAAGGGTGTTCTTGGTTTTATGAAAAAACATGCAATTATTGTTGCTGATTGTACTAAAGAAGAAGTAAAAGAAGAACTCAAAGAAGAACCTACAGTTGAAGAAAAAGTAGTAATACTCGAAGAGAAAGAAGCTATTTTAGAAACAGTAACACCTGCTATATCAGAAAAGACTCCTAAAGATATTGAAAAAGAAGTAACACCTATTGTACAACCTAAAAATAGTCTTGATGAAAAATTAACAGAAAAAGATTCTGCTGTATTAGATAGTTTTTTTGAAAAAAAACCAGAAGTAGAGAAAAAAGAGTTTATTGAAGAGAGACCTGCTAATAACAATCTTGAACTTGCTCAAAAAATAGAAAAAGAGTTAGCAGAGCTTCTTTCATATAGCTGTTTTGCTATTGATACTGTAGAGGTTGATGTAGTAGATAATACAGCTCTTATATTTATTGATGGTGATGATGCAGCACTTTTGATAGGTAAAGAGGGGTATCGTTATAATGCACTATCTTATATGATTTTTAATTGGTTGTTTAGTAAATATAATCTTTATATTAAACTAGAAATAGCACAATTTCTTACTTCGCAACAAGAGATGATACGAAGCTATATCGAACCAGTTATTGAGCATGTAAACCTTAATGGTAAAGGAAAAACAAGACCTCTTGATGGTATTTTAGTGCAGATTGCATTAGAGCAACTTCGAGAGAAATTTCCTAATAAGTATGTAGCTGTAAAAACTGCTAGAGATGGTAGAAGATTTGTATTAATTAATGAGTTTAACAGTAGAAAAAATGACTGATACCATTGCTGCTATTGCAACAGCAAACGGTGTCTCTTCACTATCAATCATTAGAGTAAGCGGTACAGATGCTTACTCTATAGCCCTTCAAATATCTACACAATCTGCTTTTATTCCTAGACAAGCACATTTAACTTCTTTGTATGATAGGTCAAATACTCTTATTGATCAGGCTATAGTTATCTATTTTGCATCCCCTAGAAGTTTTACAGGAGAAGATATTGTAGAGTTTCAGTGCCATGGAGGCATGATAGTTGCAGAACTCGTATTAGAAAGAGTCCTAGAGTTAGGGGCTAGATTAGCAACTGCTGGAGAGTTTTCTAAAAGAGCCTTTATTAATGGCAAGATTGACCTAAGCAAAGCAGAAGCTACAGCCAAATTGATAGAAGCCAAAAGTGTAAGTGCTGCGAAAATATTAGCTAGAGGGATGAAAGGAGAGCTTAAAGATTTTGTAGATACGACTCGTGAGAGTTTATTAAAATCTTTAGCATACTCTGAAGTAATGATTGATTATGCAGAAGAAGATATTCCTGATGATATTTTAGAGTCATTAATAACGCAATTAGATGATTTGCAAAAGCAACTAAGCCAAATTGTAGAAGCGAGTTACCGTCGTAAAGGCTTGATAGATGGATTTAATGTAGCAATTATAGGTAAGCCAAACGTAGGTAAAAGTTCTCTTTTAAATGCTCTGCTCAACTATGATCGTGCTATTGTAAGTGACATTGCAGGCACAACAAGAGACACGATAGAAGAGCAAGTGCGTATAGGTTCGCATATTATCCGTTTAGTTGATACAGCAGGAATACGAGAAGCTAAAGATAGTATAGAGAAAATAGGTATACAACGGTCTATTCGCTCTTATGAAGACTCTGATATTGTTATTGCACTTTTTGATGGTAGTTGTATGATAGATGAAGAAGACAAAAAGATACTCTCTTTATTAGAGACAATAGAAAATAAACACTCGATTGTAGCTATAAATAAAAATGATTTAATTCAAAAGCTTGATAGTAAAAATATAGAAGAGTATAATCCTATTAGGGTAAGTGCAAAAAAAGATTTTACAAAATTAACACAAGTATTAGAAAATCTCTTAGATAGTATAGGTGAGGGTGATGAACTTATGCTAATTTCTGCACGGCAAATAGAAGCAGTAACACAAGCAAAAGAAGCTATCAAAGAGGCAAAAGAACCGCTTCTTAGAGGAGAATTAGAGTTTTTCTCTTACTATCTTCAAGATGCACTCAAAGCTATATCTTCTATCTCAAAACCTTATAATAGCGAAGAGATATTAGATAAAATGTTTGGAGAGTTTTGTTTGGGAAAATAGGAATATTTATATTATAAAGTAGCTTAGAGGAATTTTAAATCTTTATTACATATTAAATATGCTATCTATTATTGTACTTTTTGGCGTAATATCTCCATACGGAGCAATTGAAGTTTCATCTAGTCATGTCTAGGATTATCAAAAAGTGACATAGGAGCAAATCCAAATAGACCACTTGATTTTAGCTGTGGTTTTATTGTAGAAAGATTACTATAAACTGTTTGTGCTTTATCTTCCCATCCATTATAATCTATCTCCTAATGCACAATTTGTATATCCACAAGATTCATAAGTTTTATCGATACTTCTAGTTCCTGCATCTTTTAAAATTCATTATTTACCTTTTTTATTTTGTAGCCTAGCATATTTATGATTTCATCTTTTTCAAGTGAACCTACATGTCTAGAAACCTCTTGATCTCTCTTGAAAACAATAGTTGTAGGAATACTTTTTATATTATGTTTTTTGGTAAGCTCTCTATTGTCATCCACATTAACCATAGTAAATTTAACTTTACCATCTACAAAAGCTTTTGATATATTTATATAATCAGGTTTCATACTCCGACAAGCCCCACACCAAGATGCATAAAACATTACTATGGTTTTTTTATTCTCTTTGAGTGTATGTTTGTAACTTTTATCAGTTAATTCTACTACAGAACTATAAGAAAAAGTTAGAGTAAGTAGTATAGGTAAAAACATTTTTTTCATTTATATCCTTTTGATAATTTTTATTATATATATTAATGAAATTGTATCATATTCATATTATTTTATGATAAAGTGTGAATTATAGGACTAAATGCTTTTGTACTTACACTTACACTTTGTCCTACTTGTAAGTTTTTGGCTTCATTATGGCTAATTACAACTTCAACTAATTGTTGACCAATTGAGATTATTGCTATATAGATTACATCTACTTTTATAATATCAAGTAACTCTCCTTCAAATGAAAATTTTTGACTTCCAGTTGTTTTGAGTAGTACATCTTTTGGTGTTCCATCATTGATAATTTCTCCCAAATGCAAAACTACCACTCTTGTACTTAAACGATATATCTCACTAGGGTCATGACTAACTATAATGGTAGTTGTACCAAACTCTTTATGTAATGTTAGTATTTCGTTTTGAAGTTTTGTCCTCATATTTGGATCAAGTGCAGAAAGAGGTTCATCCATAAGAAGCAATTGTGGTCTATTCATCATAGCTCTACAGAGGCTAACACGCTGTTTTTGACCACCACTTAAACTCGTAGGTAGTCTATGTTGTAGTTCATTAAGCTCAGTAATTTCAAGAAGATAATTTGCTAGTTTTTTATTTTTTTGTACATAAAGTAAATTATCTAATACTGTCATATTTGGGAAAAGTGCATAATCTTGAAATACAAATCCAATTCTTCTTTTTTGAGGGGAAATAAATTTGCTTTTATCAAGCCAAACTTCATCTCCTACTTGTATAGTACCACTAGCATCTTCGAGTCCAGCAAGTATTCGTAACAGTGTGGTTTTACCACTTCCACTCTCTCCTGTAAGAGCGATAAAATCACCTTTTTTTATCTCTAAGTTAAAATCTAAGTCCATCTCTCCATGTGAGCCATAAATTTTTTTATGTATATCTATTTTAATCATTATTATATTCCTAACTTTCTACTCTGTTTTCCATTAAAAATATAAACACTCAACAGTACTAAAAAGCTCATAATCACCATAATGGCACTATAGATATGAGCAGACCCATAATCCATCATCTCAACCATCTCATAAATAGCTACTGATGCCACTTTTGTTTCGCTTGGGATACTTCCACCCACCATCAAAACAACACCAAATTCTCCAACTGTATGAGCAAAGGTTACAATAATAGCAGTTAATAATGCTGGTTTTATGTTTGGTAAAGCAACCTTTAATACAGTTTCAAATTTACTTTTTCCAGCTATATAGCTAGCTTCAAGCATATTTTTATTGATAGATTCAAACCCTCCCTGTAGAGGCTGTACCATAAAAGGTAAACTATAAAAACAACTTGCTACTACTAAACCAGTAAAATTAAAAACTAACTTTACTCCAAATACATCTTCAAAAAATATTCCAAGAGGAGAGTTTTGTGAAAGTACCACAAGAATATAAAACCCCAAAACAGATGGTGGCAATACAATAGGTAGAGCAGTTAAGCTTTCTAAAAATGGTTTTATTTTGGATCTAGTTTGAGAGAGATACCATGCCAGAGGAACACTAATAACAAAAAGAATTATTGTAGTAATAAATGCAAGTTTAAAAGAGAGTAAAAAAGGTTCAAACTCTATTTTACCTAATAGTTCAATCATCTATAATTTCACCTATTGAGACTTCATTAGCTTTGATAAATGCTGTAACCTTGTCACCTACTTGTAAGTTCATTCTTTGTGAAGAGTTACATGTGATAATTGACTCCAAAACTGTATCAAAAGATTCTAGTTTTATACTACTCAAAAGTTGTCCATTTTCTATAGAAAGTATAGTTGCATTAAGTTGGTTAGAGTAACTTACTTCTCCTATAAAATCTTTTGCAATTGCAATATGAGAAGGCTTTATCATAAGCTTTACTCTAGTACCTATAACTATTTTTTTATCTATCTCTAAACTCATCATAGATAAAGTATGTCCATGAAAATCAAATTTTATTATATGTAAACTATCACAATTATCAATTTGAGATACAGTTGCAATAAAATTACTCACAGTATTTTGTTAGCTTTCACTTAATTATTACCTTTTGCATATTATTATATAGAAACTACATAATGAAGTACTTAAAGGTATGAATGTAATTTTATGGATTTTAAGGTATTTTACGAGGTATTGAAAGAGGAGAAGATAACTTCTACTCTTTTGATAGAGTTAATAAGTATTTATTATCTCTATAGAGCTTCTCCGTCTGTTTCACCTGTACGGATTCTTAGTACGCTGTCGATTGTAGATACAAATATTTTACCATCACCAATCTTACCAGTTTTACCTGCTTCTGAGATAGCTTTTACAGCTATATCGGCATACTCATCATTGCTTACAATCATCTCTATTTTAATTTTAGGAATAAACTCTACAACATACTCAGCCCCTCTATAAAGTTCTGAATGACCTTGTTGTCGTCCATAACCTTTGACTTCTGATACAGTCATACCTTCGATTCCTGCTTCTACCAACGCCTCTTTAACATCTTCTAGTTTAAATGGCTTGATAATTGCTTCAATTTTTTTCATTATTTGTTCCTTTTATAATATATAGTCGTAGGGTGGGAGAATCCCACCACATAAGCAAGAGCTTATAGATTTACCGCTTTTTCACCGTGTGTATTCTCATCAAGACCAATTTGTTCCGTCTCTTCATCAACTCTACCACCACCAGTAACAATACTAGCTACAAAGAAAATGACGGCTGTCATTATACCACTATATGCTATAGTAAGTCCAATAGCTTTTAATTGTGCTATTAGCTGTGTACCCATAGAGTAGTCATCAGCCATCAAATATGGAGCAATGAATATAGCTGTAGCAATACTACCCCAGATACCAACAAGACCGTGTACCCAAAATGCATCCAATGAGTCATCAACTTTGAACATCTTTTTAAGCTTTGATACACCAATAAATCCAATAATACCACCAACAAGACCGATGATAATCGCACCACCAACACCAGCAGAACCAGAAGCAGGAGTAATAGCAACTAACCCAGCAACAGCACCAGATGCACCACCAATAAGTGTAGGAGTTTTATAAACAATCCACTCAGCTGTTAACCAACCAATAACACCTAGAGAAGCTGCGACATTTGTAATCAAAAAGGCATTACCTGCTACACCATCTGCTGCAACTTCAGATCCAGCATTAAATCCAAACCAACCAAACCATAGAAGTGCTGCACCAAGTACGGCAAATACAGGAGAGAAAGGCTTAATAGCTGCTTTTCCATAATCTTTTCTACGACCAAGCATCATAGCTACTACAAAACCAGCAACACCAGCATTGATGTGTACAACCGTACCACCAGCAAAGTCCATCTCGCCAAAGTTTAGTGTCTCACCACCACCCCATGCCCAGTGTGTTACAGGTGCATATACAACCAAAATCCATAAAGCTGCAAAGATAATAAATGTTGAAAACTTTACTCTCTCAATCATAGAACCACTGGCAATTGCCACAGCAATAGCTGCAAATGTACCTTGGAATGCTACAAAAAGAAGCTCTGGAATAGTACCTGTGAGTGATTGGTCTGTAATACCTGCAAGTAATAATTTACCAGTACCAAAAAAGTCACCTTCACCAAATGCTATACTATATCCTGCAACAACCCATACAAGTGTACCTACTGCAAAAGCAATTAAACTCATACCCATAGTATTGAGTACATTTTTACTTCGTGTCATACCACCATAAAAAAGTGCAAGCCCCGCAGGTGTCATAAGCATTACAAATGCGGTAGCTACTAGCATCCATGCAGTATCCCCTGTATCTAGTTTAGGTGCTTCCTCTGCAAAAGCAACTATTGGCAAGAGTGTTGCCAGAAGTGTTAAAAATCTTAACTTCATGTTCTATCCTTTAGAAAATAATTTTATATGAAGAATAATAACAAGTTAAGAAATATATTTTGACCTTTTTGTGATTAAAAATTAATCAATAGGTTTGAAGTTCAGTATAGAGGCTATCTCTCTCTATAGGTATAAAACCACTATTTTTAATTATATTTACAAATTCAAGAAGATTCATTCCATGGCTACTCTTGGCTCCTGCTGCTGACTGGATAGACTCTTTGTCTATTGTACCATCTAGGTCATCTGCCCCAAACTCTTGAGCTATAAGTGCTAACCCTATAGAGGCTGTAACCCAGTAGGCTTTGATATGTGGGATATTATCAAGGAGAATACGGCTAATTGCATAAGTTTTGAGTATCTCTTGACCTGTTGGGTAGTTTGTGACTTTGAGGTAGTTATTTTCTCGTTGATACACTAGAGGAATAAAAGCATTAAAGCCTCCTGTTTCATCTTGTAAATCGCGTAATCTAAGGATATGGTCTATGCGATCTTTTCTCTGTTCTATATGTCCAAAGAGCATAGTTGCATTACTCATGCGTCCCCTTTGGTGCCATTTACGATGAATATCAAGCCATTGATCGGAGGTTACTTTGCCTTTGCAGATAAAGTCTCTAACCTCTTCATCAAATATCTCTGCTCCACCACCTGGCATAGAATCTACACCATTTTCAATCATCATGTCTAAAATTTCATCATAGCTTAAATTATATTCACGAGCCAAAAAATCTACCTCAGCAGCGGTTAAAGCTTTGATATGCAAACTAGGGTAATGCTCTTTTATTTTGCGAAATGCACCCATATACCACTCTAGTCCTGCTTCAGGATTGTGAGCAGAGACGATATGTACCTCTTTTGCCCCTTTTTCAAATGAGACTTTAGCAATATCCAAAATCTCTTTATGGCTCATTGTATATTGGTTTGGATTTTTTCTTGTAGCAGAATAGGCACAAAATTTACATACATCTTTACATACATTTGTAGGATTGATATGACGATTGATATTAAAGTAGCTTTTTTTGCCATACATATCTTCTCTAATAGTACTTGCAAGCTCTCCTAAGGTATATAGGTCAAGATCATAGAGTGCTTCAGCTTCTTTTTGATTGAGTCTTTGGTAGTTTTGAACTTTTTGTATAAGATTGGTGGTAGTGATACGCATAATATTTCCTATTTATCTAAAATAACTTTTAAAATTTAGAAATTATAGCACTCAAAGCTTGATATATATCAAATAGTATTATAGTTTATTTAGTTATATTTATAATAATTAAAAATAATATTGGAGTGAAAAATGAAGAGAATTTTTTTCGTATTGATTTTTGCTATTTTGGCAGTAGATGCAGTAGCAGGATTTGAAGAGAGTAAAAAGTGTCAAAAATGTCATCCTATAATATATGATGAATTTTATGGGTCATCACATCGTAAATCATCAGTTTATACGGATCCTATACATAAAGCTGTATGGGATAAACACCCACTCAAAACACAAGAGAAGTATACTTGTGCTGTGTGTCATACACCCGCAGATAAAGAACTGCTAAAGAGATTAGAAGAGGGAAAGCCTGCTCTTCCACAGGCAAATGAAGCACAACTAGAAGAGGGTATCTCTTGTGTCTCTTGTCATACTATAGAGAGTATAGAGATACATGAAAAAGCAAATAAGAATATACTATCTACTAAGCCAAAAACTCTATTTTCTGCTAGAGAAGGGCAAGAGAACGAGAAAAATGTTCAGCTAAAAACAACAAGTAGCTTTTTTGGTATGTTTTCACAAAAGAGTGGGTCTCCGTATCATACAATAGACTATAGCAATAAAGGTTTTTATAATGGTGATATGTGTATGGGCTGTCATTCACATAAACAAAATGCTCATAAGTTTGAGGTTTGTACTACTACACAAGCAAAAGATACAAACAATACTAAAGGAAATTGTATTAGCTGTCATATGCCATCTGTAAAAGGGACAATGAATACTATACATAAAACAGATATGCATATTTATCATGGATTTACAGGTGCATCAAATAGTCCTAAAATGTTGGCTCAGTATGTTAAAATTGCCTTTAATCAGAGTAATGAAGGTTTTGAGGTAAGTATTAAAAATGAGGCAACACATCCGCTATTTTTACATCCTTTAAGAGTAGCTCAGTTACAAGTAACTGTTGCAAGTAAGGATCAAAATATCATACTTGAACCTATAACATTCAAAAGAGTAATTGGTGCAAACAAAAAGCAATCTATGCCTTGGCTTGCAGATAGTATTGTTACAGATACACAAATACAAAATAATGAAAACCGTAAAGTGCTGTTTGATCATAAATTGCAAATAGGTGATACAGTAGAAGTTAAAATGGGCTTTTATATATTAAGTAAAGTGTCAAGTAAAAAACTTGGTTTAGATTCGGATAAAGAGTTATCTAAGTTTATACTTCTTAAAAAAGAGACTTTTACAGTAGAGTAGGTGGGTTTCCCCACCAAAGTTTTAAGCGTAAATATCTGCTTTATCAAATTTTTTGACAAGAAGTGTATAAAATACGGCTCTAAATTTGGTTTTGACAGAAGAGCCTATCTCTTGACACACCTCTTTGATTGCCTCATCTAACTCTTTATCACTAAGTGTAAGAGCCAATTTTTTCTTCAAAAAGTTTTCTCGTACAGTGGTTAATTCATCTACTTGCGAACATGCTATTAGTTCAGCATTCTTGTTATAGATAGATGGTCCCAAACCTATAGTAACCTTGACAAGGAGTGCATCATCAAGAGTAATATTATGCTGTGCTACAAAATCTCTATAGTGTGCTAGTTTTTCATCTCTTTGGCTCATAGTAATCCTTTTAAGTAAGCTACTATATTTTACCTAGATATAACTTATCTTTCATCATAATATGTTAAAATAGTTTTATAATTTAACAAATAGGAATCATACAATGCAACAAGAAGAGATTGATATAGAAGCTCTCAAAACAAATAAAGAATTTTTGGCTAATTTAGTACTATTAGAAGAAGAGATGAACGAACAAAAAAGTATTCAAAAAGGCTATCAGCTTTTGGATGCACTTTTATTAGTAAGTGAAGATGAAGATAAGATTAATGATATTTTTACTTTTATACTCAAAGAGTCATTTGATACATTAGCAGAGTACCTAAGCCAACAAAAAGGCTTTGATATGAGTAAGCAAGAGGAGCTTTTTACCGCAAGAGCTATCTACGAACATGCCATAGAGAGATATAGTGAAAACGATACCAAAGGGGCAAAAGAGCTTTTTCAGGTTTTACATTATATGGTTGATGAGAGTCGTTTAAAAGATGCTATGATGGTACATGCTGTTTGTGTAATGCAAGGCAAAGATTTTGATACATTTATAGAAAAAGTAGCAGATACAGACAAATATGACCCCCAAGACCCCTTGGCATACTTTTTGATGTTTTTCAAGATAGATGTAGAGAAGTTTTTGGATGATAATAGTGCACTTGTGCAGAAAGCTCAAGATGAGTTGCGAGTATTAGAAGAGAGCAAATAGCTTATGAAGATCCATTTTATTGGTATTGGGGGGATAGGACTCTCTGCCTTGGCAAAATTCCTTGCAAATGAGGGGCATACTATTAGTGGTTCTGATATAAAGCAGACAGAAATCACCAATGACTTAGCTATGAGTTTTGGAGCTAAAATCACTATTCCTCACCATAAAGATGCTGTAGATGGGGTAGATAGAGTTATCTACTCTGCTGCTGTACGCAAAAACAATCCAGAGTACCAAAGGGCTGTAGAGTTAGATATAGAGTTACTCTCTCGCAAAGAGGCACTAGTCTCTATTTTGGGAGATAAAGAGGTCTATGCTGTAGGTGGAGCCCATGGCAAGAGTACCACCTCTGCGATACTCTCTTCTATGCTACCCCATACCAATGCACTTATTGGTGCTATCTCCAAAGAGTTTGGCTCTAATGTGCGTCATGCAGAGAATAACAGAGTAGTTTTTGAAGCAGACGAGAGTGATGAGAGCTTTCTTAACTCCAATCCCTACTTGGCTATTGTAACCAATGTCGAGCCAGAGCATATGGAGTATTATGAGTATGATGAAGAGCGATTTTACAGTGCCTATCGTAACTTTTTATCACTAGCAAAGATACGAGTGATTAATGCAGAAGATGAATTTTTATCTACCCTAGAGCTTGATGCTATTAGAGTCTACCCAAGCAGAGATATTAAAAATATAGAGTATATCCTTATAGATGGCGAACCCTATACTCGCTTTGAACTTTTGGAGTATGGAGTCTTTGAGGTCTTTGGACTAGGCACTCATATTGCTCTTGATACCGCGTTAGCTATAATAGCAGGAGTAGAGTTGGGTGAAAAGATAGAAGATATTAAAAAGAATCTTCTCTCTTATAAAGGGATTAAAAAACGGTTTGATATTATAGAAAATCAAGAGAATATTGTAGTGATTGATGATTATGGTCACCACCCTACAGAGATAAAAGTGACGATGGATGCACTCAAAACCTATAACCAACTGCGTAACTTTACAAAACTACAGGTTATTTGGCAACCACATAAATATAGCCGTACTATGGATAATCTCACAGGCTTTATAGAGTGCTTTGAGGGGGTAGATGAGCTAGTGGTGTTGCCTATATGGTCAGCAGGAGAGCTTACTATGGATATAGACCTCAAAGGGGCATTGAGCCGTTATAACTTAACTATGGCCGATAGCATTACCAAAGAGGATGGCATAGTCAAGATTATAAAAGATGGGCATGGTATCAAAGAGTTTCACGAGGGGCTTATTACCGCTTTTGGAGCAGGAGATATAACCTATCAGATTAGAGGAGAGCTATAGGCTATCTAGCCGTTTGAGGAGTGATTTGTACTCTCTTTTGTGGATATAACGGCTTGTTGTGTAGTAGAGGAGGGCATAGTGTATATAGGGCTTAAACTCCTCTAGCGACAATGGACTTTTGTAGCTCTTTAGGAGTGCAACTACTTTAGTATTATTTAGAATATCTTTTTCATAGCACCATGAAATAGCAACCACAGCTACATCAAACAAAAAATCTCCCACACAGGCATCACAAAAATCAAATACAGCCAATAACTCTCCATCTCTAAACTTGGCATTATCCACAAAAAGGTCTCCATGGATAATTCCATCTTTTTGGAGTCTGCATCTGATATTTTTAAAATGTGTTAAAAGAGCTGTAGAGTCTGCTTGGTCTATAAGTGTTTTGAGTCGCTCTTTGGTATAGAGTGCTCTATTTGTATTGCTCTTAGCTTTTGTCAAAGAGTGCAATGTTTGAAGAAAATCTCCTATTTGCTTAATCTCATCAAGAGTAGGCTCTACAAGACTTTTGCCATCTATCTGTTGATAGAGTAGGGCTTCTTGCTTATTTATAGAAAATCTCTCTACTATCTTGGCTATTTTGAGTGATTGAATTTGGTTTAGAAGTTTTATTTCATTATCAATAATTTCTGTTGAGTTTGCATTAAAAATCTTGATAACATACTGCTCTCCCAAAAGATAAACACTATGGCTTACTCCATCAGTAGTAGGAGTAGGTGTGAGTGTTTGGTATTGTGTGGGGAGTTTGGATGGGTCTAACTCTATAGTTGTGCCTATGATAGCTCCTTTAGGAGACTTTTTGCTTTTAGGGTATCTTCTATGATTTGTTGTTTGAGTTCTTTGAGTTGGGCAAATTTTTTATTGCTACGAATAAACTCTATAAACTCTATTTCAACTAGAGGAGAGTTCTGCTCTATGCGTTGGTCTAATATATGTGTCTCTATTGCAAAAGAGCCATCGGTAGAGAGCCTATGCCCCAAAAAGCTTATGCTATAAAACCATCTATTATCTACTTTGGTACGCGTTGCATAGACTCCATCTAATGGAAGTTGATACCATTTTGTTTCAATATTGAGTGTGGCTACTAGCTCTTTTTTGCCAATACCTTGCCCTCTAATAACAGTACCCTCTATAGAGTATGCTCGTCCCAAAAGGCTATTTGCTCTTTGGATATTTCCCTCTTTGAGATAGGCTTTGATAACGCGTGAGTGTACAGATATAGCATCTACACACACCTCCTCTACAATCACCACCTCCCCATCAAACAGCTCTTTGAGTAGACAACTATTACCTTTTTTATCTTTGCCAAAATGAAAATCATACCCAATAATAATCTTTTGAAGTTGTGGAAAATCTTTTTGAAGTTTGGCAACAAATAGATGAGGATTCAAAGCTTTTAGCTTCTCTAAATGGTAAAAATAGCATGGTTTCTTTGCATAAAGAGAGCGTTTGTATCCAGGGGTAAGGTATCCACCATTTCGTTCTATAATAACCACAGCATCAGCTTGGTCTATAAGTACTTTATGGGCGGTATGAATCCCATCAAAAGAGCCAATCGCAATAGATTGGAGAGTGTTATGTAGTCTCATAAATAACCTAGTAATAATTTTTGTACAATTTCGTAACTTATATTATGATATAATCAAAATAAAAGGAACATTTTTTATGCCAAATAGATTACGAAAGAATATACAAAGCGGTCTCAATGTAGGAATAGTACTCAAAGCAGACCAATCTTCTGGATATATTACCTATGGAGTAGTTCGTGATATTCTCACCAAGTCCCCACAGCATCCCCATGGCATCAAAGTAAGACTGATGAGCCGTGAGGTAGGACGCGTCAAAGAGATAGTCAAATAATATGAAGCTTTATATAGATGCCGATGCACTCCCAAACTTACTCAAACCCATTATTCTACGAACCATAGAGCGGTTACAGATGCAAACTATTGTAATATCCAACAAAAAGGTAACAATAGGACGCTCAATGCTAGTAACCTACCTTATAGTAAAACAGGGAGCCGACGAGGCAGACCATAAAATAGTAGAGATGGTACAAGAGGGAGACTTGGTAATAACAGCCGATATTCCTCTTGCAGATAGAATCATTAGCAAACAAGCCCATGCCATCGACCATAGAGGTGCTTTGTATACCAAAGAGAATATCAAACAGTACCTAGCCATGCGTAATCTAATGGAAGAGATTAGAGAGAGCGGAGAGATAACCAAAGGCCCTAAACCATTTTCCCAAAAAGACGCACACCAATTTGCAAACCAACTTCATGCTTTTGTAACGAAATATTATTAATAAAAAGTTATCAGAAAAATATAAATATCTTATGCTATACTTCCTCAAAAAATAGGAGAAAATATGTCTGAATTGGAGAAGTTTCGGTTTGTAAATAAGATAGAGGGGTACTCATTTTTGATACTGCTATTTATAGCCATGCCACTAAAATATATGATGGGGTATCCTTTGGCAACCCAGATATTTGGAATGCTCCATGGAATACTTTTTATGCTTTTTATTTACCAGTTGATAGAAGCAAGTAGAGAAGCACCCTTTAGTATCAAAGAGATTTTTATCTTTTTTGTAGCCTCTTTAATACCATTTGGAAGCTTCTATACAGAGAGCCTCTGTAGAAAAAAGGCACTTATTTAACTTTACAGATATTTGTAGGGGCAATCCCTTGTGGTTGCCCTTGATATAGGGATAGATTTGAATTTTTAATAGTGTAATTATGCAGATATTAGGGTACCCACAAGGGGCACCCCTACATGGTTACCCTAAAATTTAAAAAAATCCTTATTTAACAAATTGGGCAATTTTATGAATTGCCATTCCATAACTTGTGGAGTTGTTATATCTTGTAAGGACTCTAAAGTTTTTGGCTCCTAGCCATAACTCATCATGGTTTTTATCTCGAAGTCTTAGCAGTGAGGCTTTGGATTGATTAAAGTTAGATTTGGCTCTTATACCATATTTTTTGAGTGTTTTGATGGAGTATTTTTTTCTGTGACCTACTTTGAGTTTTGTAAATCTTTTACCTTTGTAGGTGGCTTGTACGGCTACTAAGCCTCTTTGGTTCCAGCCATTTTTGTGCATAAATCTTGCAATAATACCAATGCTATCTTTGAGGCTCCATGGGTCTCTTTTGCCGTCACGGTCATAGTCCATTCCAAATTTACGATAAACAGATGGAACCTGTTGCACACTCCCCATAGCCCCTGCAAAAGAGCCCTCTAGTTTGTAGGGGTTAAAGCCCTCCTCTTGGCACATAAGAAAAAAGTGTTCTAACTCACTCCTAAAGAATTTTTGCATACGGTTGGGATAGAAGGCAAGGGTAGTGAGCGAATCAAGGATACGATAATCTCCTACGAACTCATTAAATTTACTCTCTACAGCGATAAATCCTACAATATACTCTAACGGCACACTATACTCTCTACTGGCTCTTTTGAGTGTTTTGTAGTACTCTTTTTTGAATTTTTTGGCTTTGGCTAGGGAGCTTTTGTCGAGTACATGTGCCTTGTAGCGTTGCCACGGACCATTGGTTGAGCCTACTTTGTATTTGCCTGTGTATCTGTTGAGTGTGTCACGGTCTAGTTTTGCATCTTTGAGGATTTTGGTGATGGTGCTTCTTTGGAAGTGGTGTTTTTTGACCATACTATTAACAAACTTTTGGACATTTTTTTTGGCTAAAAAGTTATGCTCTATAGGGGGTCTATCGTCATGGGCTAGAAGTAAAAGAGGGAGAATAAGTAAAGTAAAGAGAAATTTTTTCATAGAGTTCCTTTGGTTTGGGTGGTGAGGGCTACAACGGCTATGGCAAACCCTCCATCATGGCTAATAGAGAGAGAGCTTTGGGTTATTTTGTGTATTTTTTGGGCTTGTGGGGTGAGTTCAAAATAGGGGGCTCCTTTGGCATCTTTGGAGATAATAATATCACAAAATGCTAACTCTTTGCCAATACCACACCCTAGAGCCTTGGCAATCGCCTCTTTTGCCGCCCAAACTCCTGCAAGAGACTCTATGCTTCTGCTTTGGTCTCTTTCGTTAGGGTTGAGAAGCCTCTCTTTAAAACGGATACCAAACTGAGCCAAAGAGTTCTCTATTCTGCTAATTTGGACTATATCTGTGCCTATTTTCATTGCTACTTACATGCTTTTTGCATATTACGGACAATCAGCACCAAAAGAGCCAAAGAGAATATTTTGTAATTTATCTCTGAACCTTTATGTGTATTCAAAAATGCATCACTTTGTGTCATGGCTTCTCCTGCTAATTGCATAGAGATAATATCAGGGACATAATATTGAGAAAAAAGTAAACCTGTAGCCAGTACAAAAAATGTAGCTATTTGGGTGATTGTGTCTCTCTCAAATTTTTTGTACTTATATCCCTCATATAAAAAGACGACGATAACAGTAATTGTAACTAAATAAGAGAGTTTCAAAAAGTTCTCTGTCATAATAAGACCCTCTTGATAATGGCTAAGAACTTCTGCCCCTAGCCATTGGTCTGTATGAAAAATTACTGGTGCTACTGCAATACCAGCAAAAAGACCTGCACCTAAAATAGTGCTGAGCCAAACAAGATAGGCTATAGTAGCTATACGAAAATATTTATTCATTTTTATTCCTTTTTTATAATATTTGGAGTATACAGTTCCAAAATAAAATTTACATAAAAAGAGATTATTTTAACCTTTAGTTAGAGGGACTAAACTATAGTTAGTCAAAAAATTAAACTATGACTTGACAAACTTAACTCAATGTTGTATAATACGAACAAGCATTAGTGATTTTTATAAAAAAGATGCGAAAAAAAGATAATAAAGGAGATCCTTGCATGGGTGAAAAGGTAGATGAAGAGTCTAAGGAACAACCTATAGAAGAGATTTTAGAAAATGTGGAACTTCCAGAAGAGAAAGATCCTCTTAAAGAAGCTCAAGATGAAGCTGCTGATTGGAAAGATAAATTTTTACGATCTCACGCAGATTTTGAAAATACAAAAAAGCGTTTACATAAAGATAAATCAACAGCAATTTCTTATGCGAATGAGAGTTTTTCTAAAGATATACTTGCTGTTATGGATTCATTTGACCAAGCATTGCTCTCTATTGCAAAGGCAGAGGAACAAGAATCATCTGAAGTCATTGAGAAGATGAAAGAGGGAGTAACACTCACTTATGAACAACTCAAAAAGATTTTAGAGAAAAATTCTATTACTGAGATAGCATGTGAGGGTGAGTTTGATCCAAATCATCATCAAGTGATTATGCAAGTAGATAGCGATGCGCATGAGAGTGGACATATTGTTCAGGTAATGCAAAAAGGCTATATGATAAAAGATAGAGTACTAAGACCATCTATGGTAAGTACAAAAAAATAAAAAAATAATTTACTAAAAAAGGAAATAAATATGGGAAAAGTATTAGGAATTGATTTAGGTACAACAAATTCAGCAATGGCTGTATTTACAAGTGGTGAGGCAACTATTATTTCAAATAAAGAGGGTAAAAATACAACTCCTTCAGTAGTAGCATATACAGATAAAGGTGAAGTTCTTGTAGGTGACTCTGCCAAAAGACAAGCCGTAACAAACCCAGAAAAAACAATTTACTCTATTAAAAGAATTATGGGTCTTATGTGTGATGAAGAGAAAGCAAATGAAGCAAAAGAGAGACTTCCGTACCATGTAATAGATAGATCTGGTGCATGTGCTATTGAAGTAGCGGGTAAAACTTATACTCCACAAGAGATTTCTGCAAAAATTCTTATCAAAATGAAAGAAGATGCAGAAGCATATCTTGGTGAGCCAGTAATGGACGCGGTTATTACTGTACCTGCGTACTTTAATGATGCTCAGAGAAAAGCAACAAAAGAGGCTGGTACGATTGCTGGTATGAATGTACTTCGTATTATCAATGAGCCAACATCAGCAGCACTCTCTTATGGTCTTGACAAAAAAGATGCTGAAGAGATTATAGTATATGACCTTGGTGGTGGTACATTTGATGTTACTGTACTAGAGACTGGTGATGGTGTTGTGGAAGTAATGTCTACAGGTGGTGATGCATTCTTGGGTGGTGATGATTTTGATAATAGAGTGATTGATTTTGTTGCAAATGAATTTAAATCAGAAACAGGTGTAGATATTAAAGCTGATGTTATGGCTCTTCAAAGACTAAGAGATGCAGCAGAAACAGCCAAAAAAGAGCTCTCTTCAGCAACTGAAACAGAGATTAATTTACCATTTATCACAGCAGATGCAAGTGGTCCAAAACACTTAGTAACCAAAATTACAAGAGCAAAATTTGAATCATTAATTTCTGATTTAGTGGCTAGTACTATTAAAACTATTGCTTCTGTACTTAAAGATGCAGGTGTTACAAAAGACTCTGTCAAAGAGATTGTTATGGTTGGTGGATCGACTCGTGTGCCATTGGTACAAGAAGAGGTAAATAAATTCTTTGGTAAAGACTTGAACAAGTCAGTTAATCCTGATGAGGTTGTAGCTCTTGGTGCTGCTATCCAAGGTGGTGTATTAGCTGGTGATGTAAAAGATGTTCTTTTACTTGATGTTACTCCATTGAGTCTTGGTATTGAAACTCTAGGTGGGGTTACTACTAAAGTAATCGAAAAAGGGACAACTATCCCAGCGAAAAAATCACAAGTATTTTCTACAGCTGAAGATAATCAACCAGCAGTAAGTATCCATGTACTTCAAGGTGAAAGAGAATTTGCAAAAGATAATAAATCTCTTGGTATGTTTGAACTCAGAGACATCCCAGCAGCTCCAAGAGGTGTGCCTCAGATTGAAGTAATCTTTGATATTGATGCCAATGGTATCCTTACAGTATCAGCACATGATAAAGGTACAGGAAAATCTCAGGAGATTAAAATTACTGGTTCATCAGGACTTAGTGATGAAGAGATTGAAAAAATGGTACAAGATGCCGAAGCTCATAAAGCAGAAGACGAAGAGAGAAAAGCACTTGTAGAGGTTAAAAACCAAGCAGATGCTCTTATTCACCAAACAAGAAAGTCATTAACTGATCTTGGTGAAAATTTTGATGCTACGGAAAAAGCAGGTATAGAAGCAGCTACTGAAGATCTTGAAACATTACTCAAAGATGATTCAGCAACAAAAGAGCAGATAGAAGAAAAAGTAAAAGCTCTTAATGATAAAAGTCATAAATTAGCAGAAGCAATTTATGCTAAAGAAAAAGGCGAACAAGAAGGCACAGCCAAAGGTGCTAAAAAAGCAGACGATGATGATATTATTGATGCAGAAGTAGAGTAAGCTTTTTAGCTTACTTTATCTCACTTTCTAGGAAAGCGTTTTTTCCCATCTTTATCACCAAATGCGAATTTCAAAAACCCAAAGCCCTAAAATAGGGGGTTTGCAAGGGGTTAGTAGTAAGATTTGAAAAAAATGTA